>JAOUPZ010000375.1 GCA_029879595.1 Deltaproteobacteria bacterium
CGCGTTGAACCGTTTTTCGGCCAGGGCACGCGGGAATTTTCCGGGGCGAAATCCGTTGATGCGGATGTTGTTCCTCAATTGGCTGAATACCTGTTCGTAGGCCGACTGGACTTCGCTCAGGGGTACTTCCACGGCCAGTTTTCGTTTCAGCTTTTCCTGCTCTTCTATGGTTATGTTGATCAAGGTTCTTTCTGCTCCAGGCTCTTTCTGTTTTGTTTGTATTAGCCTATCCTTCGGCGGCGGCCGCCTTGGCTGTCCGCTCCGGCATTGTGGCGCCCCCTGTTCCTTCTAAAGCCACCCTTTGGACTCCAGTGTCTCTTCATGGCGGCTGGTGCGAGAGGGGGGACTCGAACCCCCACGTCGAAAGACACTGGATCCTAAATCCAGCGCGTCTGCCAATTCCGCCACTCTCGCCCGAAATGCCATTGGCGAAACTCTCCCGGCGGTTGACGCGGACCGTTCATTCGCTCATTCTTCCGCGCTTGGCGTCTGACTCGGGATTGTCCTGACAGCCGGAATGGCAACAAGAAATACTTTCGTTGAAATTCAAGTAAACTACAAGCCCCCGGAAACCGTCAACCCACCGGGGAGATTTTACCAGTTTTCAACATCGTTCTGCAGGGCCGTCCCCGCGGGTTGCGGCCTCCCGGGCGCCAGATGTATTATACAAGTGTATTTTAACGCCGTAGCCGATATAATTGCTATTATTCCCAGCCGGTAAAATGCCAGGCCGCCTGCGGCAGGCCGGGCCGGGAAGAGGCGGCTCCAGATGTGGGGCTATCGGTTATTTCGACAGAGTTCAAAAAAAATTCCTGGAATAATTCATGAAACGTATTTTTTATCTGGCGGCCGTTATCACACTTGTTTCCGCCCCTGCCTGGGGTGATGAACTGTATATCGGGCTGACCGTGTCGGGAAAATCCGGTGAGCCGGATTTTGATGAACAAAGGCCGGCCATCACCGCGGCCTACGAAGCCAAGAAGACCTGGCGGATTTCCTACGCCTCGGGTGATTACGAGCATGTGGGAGGAAAGGTGGGGCTTGATACCACGATTATCGGCGTGGAGCGGATGTTCATCTACGAAATGGGGAAAAGTATCTACCTGATCGGTTCGTTCGGGCCGGCCCTGTTCAATGCCACCATCAGCACGGATACCTCATCGGAAAAAGGCTCGGCTGTGGGGTTGCTGGCCACCGGAAACTTCAGGGTATATCTGAGCGACGCCTTCTTCGATCTGGGGTATCACTACCGGAATGCCGCGGTGATAATCGATTCCTCATCCTTCAATGGCGGGTATGAGGGCCCGGTGCTGGGAATGGGGCTGGCCTTTTAAAACACCCCGCAGCGAATCACCGGAAACAGGGCGGAAGGCATCCGGATCCTCAGGCGCCGGGTCGGAGGAGAGCCCGGTCATTGCTGGTTGCCAGGGAACCGCCAATTGCCCCAAGCCGGCCCGGGAGGCTGGAAATGTATTGTTACACCATCGGCCACGCCAATCACCGCTGGAACCTGTTTGTCGGGTTGCTGAAGAAAAACGGCATTCATCTGCTGCTGGATATCCGCCCCGAGCCCGACAGATCCCCCCGGCGCTTCCATGCCAATCATCTTTCCTGGCTGCTTCCCACCCATGGCATCAGGTACCGCTGGGAGGGCGAGGCCCTGGGCGGCAGGCCCGCGGATAGCTCGCTGCCGGTGGCCGGCGGCAGTGACAGAAGGGCCGTCATGCATGCCGATCTGCGCTATCGGGAGGGGTTGCTGGGCCTGCTGCAGGAGTTGCGCAACTCACCGGACCCGGTGTGCCTGCTGGGTGGGAGCGAGGACCCCGCCGCCTGTCACCGTCATTGGCTGATCGGCAACGATCTGCTCTCCATGGGAGTGGAGGTTCTGCATATCCGCAAACCCCGCAACAAGCCGGACAGGGTGCTGAAATTTGTCCCTCCGGCCAGAGCCAGGGGGACAAGACTGCCGGATTCACGCGGGAGCGGAGCAGCCCTGATAAACCATGTGGACTGAAAAGGCTTGTTTCCAAGTGATTCCGCTGCATTGGGTTTAAAGAAATATGGAATTATTTATTTACTTCAATAAGTGCGTTTGAAGAGGCGATAAAAAAATCTCTCTGCAAGCGTATTTCACGAGAGACCCGCCCGCATACGCGCTTCCAGAGCTAATATGCGTACAATACAACCTGCATATAATTTCCTGGAGCGTGTTTAAGCAAAAAAACACCGGGGTTGCGCGGATCATTAATATAAGATAGTTTTTGTTAAAAGGAATTCTTTGCGGGAGTTCTCCCCTGTTCTTGGTTGAAGGCAGGGGGTAGCGAAAAAACACAAGGTGAAGTTGTGTTTTTCCGAAGGGTCGCGTCAACTGCGCCCTGAATGAAAAATGCTGTTTCTCCAACAGGTTGCATAAAGGGGCCACTGTGGATTTATCCCCCCTGCGCAACTGAAATAAGTCAAAAACAGCAACGACCTGTTAACGGCCATTTTTTTCGGATCGTTGCACATCAGCCGGACTTGCCTGGGATCAGTGGTAAGCCAGGGGCCGGTGGTGTAACTGAAAACCTGATGCCAGCGCTGGGAGAAGTATCTTCCTGTGCCGGTGGCAGCAATAGGTGGTTTAACAATCTTGGCCTGGCTGGAGGCTTATACCGGTCAGGGGAAGGAGCAGTAACCGTGAATTCATTATAAATTGGCAGCAGGGAGGCATGCCTGAATTTTTTCCGGGGCTTTTTCATGATGAAAAAGCAGGAAAGCAGTCCTTGGAGGAAAACCATGCTGGAAACCATCAATAATGATATCAGGGAGTTGGAAGAAGCCATAGAAGACCGCATACAAGGCCTGGAGGAAGAGGCCGAGTACTGGAGGGAGATGCTCATCCAGTTGAAAACCCGGTCAGGGAAGGTGTTGAAAAACATTGTTGGAATAGCAGTGTCTCTCAGTGTTTATCCCGAAATGATAAGCTTTGCTATCAGTTTTCCCAATGGTACTTCCACGCTGTTCTGGTAGTGCCGAAGACGTGGATTCCACCCAGGGTGGAATTCGTGTTTCAGAAGCCGGGCTG
>JAOUPZ010000376.1 GCA_029879595.1 Deltaproteobacteria bacterium
AGATGTGGCCGATTATCTGATGACCGAGGAACAGCACTACCTGGAGCATTTGCAGAACAAGGTGGGTCAGCCCTTCACCTTGCGCTCCATTGGAACTTTCCATCATGAGCAGTACGAAGTGTTCGAGTTCTGAAAACAACGCTGAGGATACAACCGGCGAAGAATCGCGCACGGTCCGTCATTTCTCCCACCAGGTTGCGCCCGAACAGGCCGGACTGAGGCTGGACAAGGTGCTGAGCGGGATGCCCGAGGTGCCTTCACGGGAGTATGCCCGCAGGCTGATCTTGCAAAGAAGGGTCAAGCTGGCGGGCGTCACGGTTGATCCGGACACCCGCGTGAAGGGGGGCGAACTGCTGGAATATTTCATCCCCCCCCCGGCCCCCACCTGGCTGCAGCCGGACGAGGGAGAGCTGGACATCCTCCATGAGGACTCCTCCCTGCTGGTGATCAACAAACCGCCGGGCATGCCCATGCACCCCGGAGTGGGACACAAGCGGTTCACCCTGGTCAACTACCTGTTGCATCACTGCCACGATCTGTCGGGCATCTCCGGCACCTTGCGCCCGGGCATCGTCCACCGGCTGGACAAGGACACCTCCGGACTGGTGGTGGTGGCCAAGAATGACGAGACCCACCTGGACCTGCAGAAGCAGTTCAAGGCCCGCACCATCAACCGCACCTATGTGGCCCTGGCGGTGGGCAGACCCAGGGTGGACAAGGGGATGATCGACCTGCCCCTGGGCCGGCAGCGCACCCGGCGCATCCACAGGGCCGTGGATCCCCGCGGCAAGCACGCCCGCACCCACTGGTGGGTGCTGGAGCGGCTGGGGCCGTTCACATACCTGCGCCTGAAGCTGGAGACGGGCCGCACCCATCAGATCAGGGTGCATCTGACCCACGAGGACTGGCCCCTGCTGGGCGACCCGCTGTATGGCAAGAACCGCCACCGGGGACTGGATCTGCCCCCGGCGGTGCTGGATGTTCTGGAGGGTTTCAAAAGGCAGGCCCTTCATGCCACCGAGCTGGGGTTCCGGCATCCGGCGACCGGGGAGGAAATGAACTTCCAGGTACCACCGCCCCCGGATCTGGCAGCGGTGCTGGATTTCCTGCGCGCCTGGCCCTGGGAGACCGGACGGCGCTCCCGCTGAGCCTTACTGGGTCTTGGCGTTGGAGAACATGATCCGGTTGCGGTCCGAGGACAGGGTTTGCAGCACGATGCCCTTGTCCTTCAGCCCGGCCCGGATCATCCGGCGCAGCCGGGAGGAGTCCTCGGAGGAAAACAGTTCAATCTCCAGATAGTCAACGCTGTTCTTGAGCTCGGACAGGTGCTGGAAGCCCGGCGTATTCTCCAGGTAATCCAGAATCAGGTCCTTCTCATCATCGTTGAATCCCTTGAAGCCCAGCAGAAAGGCCACGCCCGTGTCGCCCAGCTGCTTGTAGTATTCCCCGATGCGGTTGATGGCCTCGGTGGCGGCCTGCTGGGCGGCCTTGCCGGAGGCATCGGACAGTCCCTTTTCCCAGTCGTATGGGCCGGCATCGGCCTTCAGCAGCACCTTGGCCTCGGCCTGGGAGTCGGCCATCTGCCTGCCGGTGGCGGTGTCAAAGGCGCTCACGCGGATGGTGGAGCGGGCGGCGGAGAACATTCCGCCCGTGGCGGCCTTCTTGCCCGCCACGTTATCAAACCTGACCAGGATATCGGCCTTCTGCTCCAGAGCCATGGCCAGCAGATCATCCACCGGCCCCTTGGCCCCGGCTCCACGCTCCAGCATCTTATAAACGTTGTTGGTGGCTTCCTCGTTGAACATCCGGAACCCCGCCTGGTTGAACTCGTGACGCAGGGTCTGCAGGGCCGACCGGCTGGCCCCGTGTGTGCGGTCCATGGCGTTGGGGTTCTCCGTGAAATACACCACCATCACCCGGCGGTTGCCCATCTGCTTGTGGAGCAGCCGCAAGGCGCTGAGCCTGTCCTTGAGCAGAGTGTCCTCCACGGTGGCCCTTATCCGCACCTTGAAGTTCTGCTTGTCCGGCGTGAGGCCCTCGGAGAGAACCTTGAATTTCTTGACGAAGCCCTGGCTGGAGGACAATACCTGATCCTGGATGATCTCGAAGTTGCTGGAAAAGGTTTTGGAATCCAGCAGCAGCCCCACACCCTGTTCCACGGCATTCCGCTTGGCGTTGAGCAGGGCCTGCTTGCGGGCGCTGGACACATTGTTGTTCAGCACGGCGGCCACTCCCTCGGCCTCCACCTCCTCGGCCTGCACAGGCGCCGCCGTGGCGAAGGCCAGCAGGCCCGTAAGCAGCACCGCCGCCAGCAGCGCGGGCGGCATCCGGAATGACCGGCTGCGGCCGGCCCCGGTGGGGGATTCGTATTCCAAAAAGGGGTTCATGCTCATTAATATCTCCACCTTGAAAACTGAATTGTCCTTTTTGCCGCGGAGCACACTGGCTGTCCTTGCGGGCCGGTACCAATATACCCCAAAACCGGGGCTGAAATAAACTTTCCGGGTGTTGTGGCAACGGATCAGGGACTGGGCGCGGAGCCCGCCGACGCCTTGCCGGCCCCTGCACCGGCATCTATCCCGGCATCTGCCCCGCCCCCTGGGGGCTCCTCGGGAACATAGGGGGGATCAAAGCCCGCGGGGGGCCCCTTCCGGCTTCCGGGCCGGCCCGCCTTTTCACCGGCGGGTTTGCCCCCGGCGTCATCTCCGGCGGCCTGGGGGTCCGACTGTTCTTCTTCCGGTTCCGGAGGCAGTTCCCGTTCCTGCTTTTCGTCCAGCGGTATTTTGGGGGTGATCCGGCGCTCGAAATCCCCGGCCATCAGCAGGGCTCCTTGTGGCGGGGGAAACTGCAGGTACAGGTTCAGCGCCTCCCTGTCCTCCAGGCCGGGCACCAGCAGCCCGCGCTTTTTCTGCACATAGGCCCAGCGCTCCAGATACCCCCCGGCGGGGTTGTGCAGATAGGCCCGCGCCAGATGATAGGTAGCCAGGTCGTAGCGGGCCTCCAGGGCGAAGAGCATCCCCAGGTTTCCATGGGCCGCTCCGGCGTTGTAGTGC
>JAOUPZ010000377.1 GCA_029879595.1 Deltaproteobacteria bacterium
CTGGCCCACCACTCCCCCTACAGCACCGGCGGACACGGGGACCTGTCCTGGGCCCTGGGGGCCTACTGGGAGGCCCGGCTGGCCGGGCGGGCGGACTTCCACCTCTCGGGGCACAATCACATCCTGGAGCACCTGCAAAGGGAGGGGGATGGCACCGACTACATCGTCAGCGGAGCCGGGGGAATCGATGAGGAGTTCCAGGGGAAAACCAGGGCCTCCAAGGCCCGGAGCCGTTTCGTTCACCGCTCCCTGGGTTTTGTGCTGTTTGACGTGGAGCCTTCAAGCGTCAAGGCGCGGTTTTTTGACCAGGACGGCAACAGCCTCTACGAATTCCAGCGGAAAAAGTGAGCACTGAAAGCCGGGGGAGCTACTGACCCCGGCCGCTTCTCGCCGCCCCCGGCGGGGCTAGGGAATGACCTTGTTCAGGGGAAACTCCACGATGCCCGTGGCCCCGCTGTTTTTCAGGCGGGGAATCAGGTCGCGGGCCTCGATTTCCTCCATGACCACCATCACGTCCACCCAGTTCTCGTCGGACAGGGTGGAAACGGTGGGGGTGTGCAGGGAGGGCAGTGTGCTGAGGACATCGGAGAGCGAGTCCTTATGCACGTTCATCATCAGCCCCACCTTGGATACTCCCCGGATGGCCCCTTCCAGCAGCATCCCGATCTGTTCGATCTTGCCCCTGGTCTCAGGCCGCTCCCAGGAGTTCAGGTTGGCGATGAGCTTGGTGTTGGTTTCCAGCACCGTTTCCACGATGCGCATGTTGTTGGCCCTGAGGGATGACCCGGTCTCGGTGATTTCCACGATGGCGTCCGCCAGGTAGGGCGGCTTGACCTCGGTGGCCCCCCAGGAGAACTCCACCTGGGCCTGCACCCCGTGTTTTTCCAGGTAGCGCTGGGTCAGGTTAACCGCCTCGGTGGCGATGCGCTTGCCCTGCAGGTCCGCCGGGGTTTTGATGGGGGAGTCGTTGGGCACAGCCAGCACCCAGCGGGCCTTGCCCGTGCCGGTCTTGGAATACACCAGGTCGGCCACCTCCTGCACCCTGGCGTCATTTTCAATCACCCAGTCGTAGCCGGTCAGACCGCAGTCCAGCAGGCCCTGCTCAACATAGCGGGCCATCTCCTGGGCCCTCACCAGCAGGCATTCAATACCGGGGTCGTCTATGGAGGGATAGTACGAGCGTCCTGATATGGTTATCTTGTATCCGGCCCGGCGGAACAGGTCCACCGTGGCCTCTTGCAGGCTTCCCTTGGGAATGCCGAGTTTCAGCGTCATTTTTCTATTTACCCTTGCTGTACACCTTGTCGGGATCGAATACCTTCTCCTTTTCGGTCAGGGACAATTCCCCGTTTTGCTCCACACGGCGGTGGAAGCAGGAGCGGTAACCTGTGTGGCAGGCCGCCCCACCGGCCTGTTCAATCTTGAATACCACGGCGTCCTGGTCACAATCCACCAGGATATCCTTGACGCTCTGCACGTTGCCGGATGATTCCCCTTTCAGCCACAGGCGGTCCCGGGAGCGGGAGTAATAGTGCATCTTCCCGGTTTCCAGGGTGCGCTGAAAGGCCTCGCCGTTGATGTAGGCCACCATCAGCACCTCGCCCGTGGCGTAATCCTGCACAATCGCGGGGAGCAGCCCCCCGCCCTTGTTGAAATCCAGTTTCAGATCGTTGTCTTGTTCGGACATGCCTGCCGCTGTTCCTGATAAAATTGTTCCGGGGCCACCGTTGTCCCGGGGGGCGCCGGGGTTCTGGCCCGGCGGAAATCATGGGTGAATTGAAAATGTTAGAACACATCCTGCCAAAAAACAAACAGGTGTTTTCAACCGGGCGCGAAAGATGTTCCATGCCCTGGGATGGCGGATTAGGAAACTCCCCCCAAAGGTTTATCACACATACACGCTTTACCTTTCTCCCTGGAACGGATATGTAATATAGGTACGCGCCGAAAATCCCCTGCGGCAATGATAGTCCGGCCCGGCAGTTTTTGAAAAGGCGGAAGGGGGGAATAACAATAAAACCATCCCGCCTGCCAGGACGGCGGTTGAAAAAGAAATCCGGAGAAAAATGGCCCGAGCGAGAACCAAGACTGTAACCGAGGTGGTGGAAGCCGAACTGGTTGAACTTAAGCCGGAGGTGGAGAAGGAATCCAGAGGCGAGGACATTTCGATTGAATCGGCCGATGACCTTATCGAAGGATTTACCGCCGATGGGCGCTATATTCCCTATGGCGGGGGGCTGATGGGCTGGTTCGAGAACTCGGGGCTGCTGGATATCGAAAAGCCCAACAACTATCTGTATCACACCGTCGTTGACCCCGACAGGGTCAGGGGACTGCAGTTCAAGCGCTGGGGCCACGGCTTCAACCGCCGGGGAAACCGGAGGAGGATCAAAAAGGACGCCGAGGTCACCATCTCCTGGGGCAAGGGCAAGTCCAGGGACAGCCGGGAAGGCAAGACCAAGGATATTTCCCTGAACGGTATGCGGCTTCAGTTCTATGAGGAACTGCCCCTTGCGAAGGACTCCGTCGTGGAAGTGACCCTGCACGGCTATTCCCGTGATGAAGAACTGCTGATCCTGAAAAAGACCAATGTGGTCTGGTTTGAATCGGTGGGAAGAATCCGCCCCCTGATCAATATCGGTATCGGCTTTGGTGCTCTGAAGGAAAAAGACGAGAGGGTGCTCCTGGATTTTCTGGGAGAGTAGTCCTTCCCCGCATTATTTTGCCCCACCGGGGTGATGGTACGCCGACAGAGCAGGTGCCACCGGCAGAACAGGTGCCACCGGCAGAACAGGTGCCACCGGCGGGCCTGCTGGCTCCGATGTTTTACCGCCGGGCCAGGTTTTCAAAAGCCAGGCCCAGCGAATCGCCACCGGCGACGGAATACAGACCTTCCCCCAGGCCGGGGTCGCTCCCCATGGGAGCGACCAGTGGCCAGTCCCCATACAATGTTCCATAGAGAAGCTCCCCTCCCGGACCTGGCCACCAGGGCGTCCAGGTCAGGGGCCCGGCCTGAATCCCCGCAGTCTCCTCATTTCCCGTGGTGGCCTT
>JAOUPZ010000378.1 GCA_029879595.1 Deltaproteobacteria bacterium
GATCCCCTGGCGCATCAGGACGCTGAGGGTGGCCTCCAACAGCCGGCCCCGGGTCTGTTCTCCCTTCTGGCGCCGAATATCCTTTTTCTGCTCCATGTTATATCCCTGTCATATCAGAGTGATAAAAGCCCTGTTTGTCATCGGGGCGGCAAATACCGCCAACTGACCGAACGTTCGGTCATAAGCACAAGCTAATATTAATACTAACCGACCGTTCGGTCAATACATAATTCATGAATATTCCACATTGTATTGAAATCAAAGAGATAACATAAAACTGTGGGCCCAGACGGACCGGAGTGTTTATCCAATTCGTTTAGAACTGACGGGGTTTCAACCGGGGGGATATACAAGGCCCCAGGAATGTCATAGAATGCAGTTCGAATTGAAAAAATTTGGGAAAAGCGGGATTACGACCTGAATTGAAAACATTTTTGTTTCATTCAAGCGCAGGTATCGGGTATGTATAAAAAGCCCGCACTGCAAAAGATAAAGGCGGATGGGAAAGCAACTGTTGCGGAGTGAAGGCAGATAAGGTAATCCGTAATAGTATAGTCAAATTACCAATGAAGGGTCAGGGCCCGGGAAAGGCACAACTTTCTTTCGGGCTGTAATCAAATACGAGCCGGTCATCACGGCAAGAATCATTGCCGGCACATTTCACCGACCATGGTGTTTTGAATCATGGATATTGATTTCAAAACCAAGATAAGCGCACTGAAAAGCACCCAAAGGGAGTGGTTCGCCACGGCCATGGTGGCGATGGTGTTGGCTGACGGCGACATTGACCGCAGCGAGGTGGACTTCATCATGAAGATGTCCACGCTGGTCAAGGACGACGCCACGGTGGAGCGTCTCAAGAAGTTCATCCAGTTCAAGACCATGCCCCCGCTGGGCCCCCCGGTGGATATCGACCGCAAGCTGGGAATGACCATGATTGTGGATCTGATCCGGATAGCCGTCTCGGACAAGGACTTTGACACGGCGGAAAAGGAACTGATTCAGAACATCGGAAAAGGGCTGGGCTTCAAGCAGGACGAACTGGACAAACTGATCATGTACGGCTTCGAGTTGATGACCAAGGGTTGATCACCCCCCCCTGACACACACCCCTTTATCTCCGCAGCACCGGAAGCATTTTAGCATCTCCCGCCAACAGACTTCGCGCCACACTGACTTCAAGCCACACTGACTTCAAGCCACAAAGATTTCAAGCCACAAAGATTTCAAGCCACACAGGCAGCACGGAATACAGCCATCACGCAATACCGCATCTGTCACAACACAGCCCTGGTGCATTACAGGAAAATAAACAGCCCGGCTGGCCGCCGGGGCCGCTCCCGGGTGCAGGGAGCGGCCCACAGGCCTACTTGAAATAGCGCAGGAAGTTGGTCTTGTCGTCGGTGAGCAGCAGCGTGGTGTCATTCACCAGGGTGTTGCGGTAGGCCTCGTTGCTGCGCCAGAAGGAGTAGAACTCCTGATCCTGGTTATAGGCCTCAGCGTAGATCCCCGCCGCCTCAGCATCGGCCTCCCCCCTGATCACCAGTGATTCTTCCCGGGCCTTGGAAATGATCTCGGTCTTCTCGCGGTCCGCGTTGGAGCGGATTTTCAGGGCCTCCTCCTCGCCCTCCGACATATAGCGCTTGGCGATACGGCGGCGCTCCGCGTCCATCCGGGCAAAAACGGCCCGGCTGTTTTCTTCCGGCAGGTCCGCCCGCTTGATACGCACGTCCACCACTTCAATGCCCAGGCGTTTGGCCTCGGCAAGGGCCTGGTCGGTCACCTGAACCAGCATGTCCTCGCGCTGACGGACAATCTGCTCCAGGTCGTTATTGCCCAGGATTTCCCGCAGCTTGGAATATATGATGTCATCCAGGCGGGAAACGGCCGTGTTCACATTGCGCACCGACTGGTAGAACTGCAGCGGGTCTGACACCCTCCAGCGGGCAAAGTTGTCCACCAGCATGGTCTTTTTGTCCCGGGTGATGATAGTGCCGGTTGGTGAATCATAGAGCAGGAGCCGGCGATCGAATTTGAGGATCTCGGTCACCAGGGGAAGCTTGAAATACAGGCCCGGCTCCTTGATCACGCGCTTGGGTTCACCCAGCTGGATTTCAATGGCCACCTCGATCTGATGGACGATGTAAATGCTGCTGTAAAGGAGAAATCCCAACACGAGCAGCGGAGCCAGTATGTTTATCCTGATATTCATTGTAGGTGCCTTGCCAAATTACCGGGTCGCAAGATTCTTGCGTCCGTACCAAATTACCCCCGCCCCGGAACGCTTTGCGGCTGGCTTTCAGCCCGTGGGCGGAGCGTGGGAGGAAATTGCGGTTGATTTATATCCCCTCAATCTACTCCGGGCCGGGGGAAAACACAAATGATGAGGGCCGAAACCGGCAGGCCTTCTGATCGCATCGCTCCTGGGGCAGGCCACCCCTTTGCCCGCAGGAATGTGATGCGGGAATATGATGCGCCCCCCGGGGATCAGCCCTGAAGGGGCTATACACAATCCCGCCATACGGCAGGGGGACAAACAACGGGCCGGATGCTAATATTCAATTGAATAATTGAGCGGACCGAAAACGTCCTGCCGCCATGCCGGTCTTTTGCGTGCATGAACATGCGTGGCCCCATGTCTGCATTAAAACGATGCTGGATAATAGCGCCTAAGCGGGAATGCAGGACCGTGCACCGGCCAGGGGAAATTTCGGAATTAAGGACTTCGCGTGAAAATAATCGACATGATTACAGGGGGCGGCCCCCTGGCCATATTGGAAAAGATCGACCAGGACAAAGCCTCCATCAGGGTGGAAGTAGAGGGATCGAACCTTCAGTTCGTATCGCGGCTGTCCGTAAAGGGCGAGTCGGTGCTTATCGCCAAGCCCCCGGGCCTGAACCAGGGGCTGGAGAAGGGAAAATTCGTCCGGTTCAAGGTTCCCGGAGGGGGCAGCCACGAGATCCGGCTTGAGATAGCCGCGCCGCACTTCAACCTGAACAGCGGCGCCACGGTGTTTCTGTGCCGGCTTCCCGAGAAAATCATC
>JAOUPZ010000077.1 GCA_029879595.1 Deltaproteobacteria bacterium
TCCAACAATCAGCCCAGAAAGGACAGCGCCCCGCGGACCATGCCCATGACACGGCCACCAAGGCTCCGCTGCCGGACCTGCTCGCTCAGGTTCACCTGGTCGCGCACCCTCTCGGCCTGGGCCAGCAGCAATTCTCCCGGAGTTCCGGCCGACAAGGCCTCGCCGGAAGCGACTCCACCCTTGGCCGGGACAAATGAATACACGGGCGATATGAACGCCGGATGAAAGTGGGATTCGATCTTGGGAAACATAAGCGGCGACCCTGTCTGAAAGGAAACCTGTATTGCTCACGGGCGCCCCGCGGGTTTCATTCCCGCCTCAGGACGCCCGTGCGCATTGCTGGTCTGCTTACAGATATCGGCATCAGTACGGATAACTTTAGCCTTCGCAGTCAGGCATCAGGGTGGGGCGGGGGGAAACTTGGCACAGCCAAGGTGGATCACACAGAAAAAACTTCGGCCGGGCCAGCCACACAGCCTGGAGCGTAGCAGGATCAATGTCGAGTTTGACGCCGCAGGCGTCTGTTTGAGACCTGGGAGTTAAAACCGGGCGAAAGATGAACCAATCCGGTTAAACTTTTTCCGGGCCACCACCTGTGGGTCTTTCGGGGGTTCCAAGGGGGCGGACAGGCCCCTGGCGGGGGGTTGGAGGGGGTCAGCGACCCCCTGCTGAAACAATACTTCGCTGCAGGTTCCGCCACGCTCATCGGGGAGCTCGAGTACGGCACCCCGCCTTTGCCCCCCGGCCCCACTCAGTTATCCGAGGAGGGCGCGCTGGGGGTGGTGCCGTTGCCGCCGCCTTCCGGGGGCGGTTCCTGGCCCATCTCGGCGCGCAGTTTGAGCCCCATTTCATAATAGCGGCGCGACTCGTCGGACTGGCCCAGCTTGAAGTAGCGGTTGCCCAGGCGGTCGATCAGTTCCAGCTGGCCTTCGGGATTGTTCATGGCCCGGCGCAGTTCCAGGTGGTTCTTCAGGTACTGGATCAGCTTTTCCTCGTTGCCGCTTTTTTCGTGGGCGTTTTCGATCAGGGAGTATGTTTCGTCCATCCCCCGGCGGTCGTTGTGCTGACGCTGCAAGGCCAGCACCCGCACCAGCATGGACAGCCGGAGCGGCTCTGCACCCTCCCCGCTGCCGGAGACCAGCGCGCCCAGTTGATCGTCCAGGCGCTCCGGCTGGGGTTTCCAGCCCGCCTTGAGCAGGGCCTCGAACTCCTCCAGGGCCTTGCTGAAGTATTCATCGGCCACATGCAGCCTGATGGCCACCAGATGGGAATCCGGGCTGATCAAATGCGGCGCTTTGTGCAGGTGGGCGCGGTAGTTCTCCAGAGCGGCCCGGGCGGCGTGCAGGTCTCCGGAGCCCAGGCTGTCCTGGGCCAGACGCAGCAGGGCCTCGGCCTCTTCCCGCAGTCCGCCTCCCTTGGCTGATGCGGCCGGGGCGGGCTTCTTCTTTTGGGGCGCGGTTTTTTCCGGAGCCTGACCGGTTTCCGGCGCCAGCCTGGCTTCAGGGGCGGGCTTTTGCTCTGCGGCGGGCTTTTCTTCCGTTTTCCGTCCGCCCTCCGCAGCCGTTGCAGGGGCTTCCGCTTCTTCAGTGGCTTCTTTGCTCTCAGTGGCATCCGCCTTGCCGGCACCCCGGGGGGGTGTTCCGCTCTTGGGGGGGGGCGGGGTGCGCACATCGGAGAACATGTCCTCCTCTTCCTCCGTCCGCGCCTTATCCTGGGGGGCGGCTTCCTTTTCCAGCACCTCGCGGGCCGCCTCTCCCGCCGCCGCCTCCAGGTCTTCGGCGGAGCCGGACGGAGTCTGGCTGGCAGCGCCCAGTCTGACATTGTCTCGCACGCTCGCGCTGTCGTCCTCCAGGCCCCCCGACTCGGAGGTTTCGCGTTCGGCCTGCTCCAGGTGCTGGCGGAACCGGGAAAAAATGGAGCTGTCCAGCGGCGCGGCGGGTTTGGCGGGGGCTTTTTTCTTCACGGCACCGTCCTGGGCGCCGCTCATGGCCGCTTCCTCCGCCCCGGCATCCTCGCCGGAGGGCATGTTTTTTCGGGCGGCGCTTTTGGCATAGGCCGCCGCCGCTCCTGAAGCGGGGGCCGGAGCAGTGGCCGAAGCTGAAGCAGTGGCCGGAGCGGAAGCAGTGGCCGGAGCGGAAGACTGGACCTTCTTCTTTCTTTCGGCCAGGGCCTTCTTCAGGGCCTCCCGCCGCTTTACGGCCTGGCGGCTTTTTTTGATCAGTCCGGTGAGTTCCAGCGGATCACGAGTCCGGAGCACCGGTTTCAGGCTGCGTCTGAAAATGGCGACCTGGACGAGCACCAGCATGATCAGCACCACCACAAGGGAGGCCCCCGCCGCAAACAGGAAGGGAAAGAGCAGAAACAGCCCCGCTATGAAAATCAGGGCCGAAATCAGGCTGATCAGGGGCATCCGTTTCATGAAACCAGCCGGTGGGAACAGTGCGTTTTTCTTTAATGGCCCGCCCGTTTTCGACATATCCCTTGTCCGGGTCGGCGGGTAATCACCAGGCACTATCTGACCATAACAGGGGCGCGGCCAGGATACAAATCAAGATGGAAGGAGGGATGAAAAATGAGCGGGATCTGACGGCATGGAATTGAAAGACCGATCCTGACGCGGAGAAGGACCGATCAGCGGGGCACCAGGCAGCCTTCCTGGTCCTGGCTTTCCACCTCCACCCGGAAGCGCATGCTGGTGCGGATCAATTCGTGCAAAAGGATGCAGCTGTTGCGCCGCTTGGCATCCACCCGGTAAAAGTCCGGGTAGGAATGGCCCATGCGCACCTGCAATCCGTAGTATGTGGTGATGGCCTCGGACATTTTCTGCCGCGCCAGATTCAGGTAATAGGGGTTCTTCTCACGCCGCCAGCTGTGGTAATACACCATGGCCCAGTCACGATAGCGGTCGGCCACGGCCATCTCCTTGCGCAGGGGCATGCGCAGGCTGTCGCCGCTGCACCCCCACACGAAGAACAGGGCCAGGGCCATAATGACAAAGTGTTTTCGAAGAAAGGCCATGTATCAAACGGTATATATGTCCCGGACCGCCGGCTGTATACCGGACGCGCCCCGGACCGGCCCTGTCGGGCCCTGGTTCTGTGCTGCCGCGTGTAGCCGGAAAGGGCACTCCACCCCCCGGCGCACGGATTCATCTCTGCTATCTTTATCGGCACTTCCGGAATTTTCTTGATGGTGGGAGCAGGTTTCCAGTGCCGGACGGGTTGAAATTACCCCGCTCAGGCACCGGAATTAATGCTGTTGCGCCCTGTCCTACAGGCAGAACAAAGACCTGCATAAATGGACGCCAGACTATATTCGTTAAATATAACAATGATTAAGAGAGTTTTATTGCGCGGGCGCATATTTTTTATTGACTTGTTAGCACTCTAATTGTTATATTGCTAACAGGTAACGAGAACAGCGGAGAACAACCCGCGGAAACAACGGGCGCTCCGGCGCCCGATTATGAAACAACCATAGACCCCGCCCCGGCGGGGAGGAGGAAACCATGAACCTGATTCGCTACAATCCTTCAAACCTGTTCGACGCCACCCTCGACCGGATGCTGCACGACTTCTGGGGCCACGGCTCCGGGGAACAGACACCGGCCAACCAGTTCAACCCCCGTGTGGACATAAGCGACGAGAAGGACACGGTTGTCCTGAGGGCGGAACTTCCGGGAGTGGACAAGAACGAGGTGGATATCAAGGTGGAAAACGGCGTGCTGACCATCAGCGGCGAGAAGAAGCAGGAAACCCAGACCCAGGAAAGCGGCTTCTACCGCTGCGAAAGGTCCTATGGCAGGTTTGAGCGCAGCTTCCGGCTGCCCGACATGGTGGCCCCGGAAAAGATCGAAGCCGACTACCGCAACGGTCTGCTGACGGTGACCCTGCCCAAGCGCCCCGAGGCTTCTCCCCGGCAGATTGCCATCAAGGAAGGCAACGGCAAGGCCAGTGAGATCAAGGTCAAGTAAACCCGCGCTCTGTCATACCCCGGCAGGGCAAAAAAAAGGCCCCTTTTACCCAAGGGGCCTTTTTCCTTTTCGTAGACTGATTATCTGCGGAAGGAACTGACTCAGCCTTCCAGGTTCCGCGAGGCGAAATCCCAGTTGACCACGTTCCACCAGGCCTCCAGATACTTGGGGCGGGCGTTGCGATAGTCGATGTAATAAGCGTGTTCCCACACATCGCAGGTGAGCAGGGGGCGGCGGCCCTCGGTGAGGGGTGAGCCGGCGTTGGAGGTGGTGACGATATCCACCTTGCCCGCGGCATCGGCCACCAGCCAGGCCCAGGCCGAGCCAAAGGCTCCGGCGGCGGCGGCGGCGAACTTGGCGCGAAACTCGTCCACGGAGCCGAAGGCATCGGTCAGGGCCTTTTCCAGCCCCGCCGAAGGGGCGGTCTTATCCGGCGTCATGGAGTTCCAGTAAAAGGTGTGGTTCCAGATCTGGGCGGAGTTGTTGAAAATACCTCCCGATGATTTTTTTACAATGTCCTCCAGGGAGGCTCCCTCGAACTCGGTGCCCTTGACCAGGTTGTTCAGATTGTTCACATAGGTGGCGTGATGCTTGCCGTGGTGGAACTCCAGTGTTTCCGCGGAAATAACCGGCTGCAGCGCGGTCTTGTCATAGGGCAGGGGGGGCAGTTCGTGAATCATTTTACTCACTCCTTCTGCGAACGGGTTCTGAAAATGATAAAAACGCCGGACGTTTTGAGCCCAACGCTTCATCAGACGTGCATTCTTTCCTAAATGATAACGAAACAACGGGGGAAATGGTTGTTTTTTTAACCAAAGACCCGCCTTAATCGTCTTGGCGCTCCCGCCTTAAAAACTCGGTCATGCGCTCAATCAGAAAATCGCTGTCGCGGCGGGCGGTGTGCTTGTATTCGCCCAGGAACTCCGCAGCCTGGGTGAAAATGCGGTACATTTGCTCCTGATCAGACCCGCCCACGGCGGCCAGCATTTCTTCGCCATTTTTTAAAAAATCCTCCAGCACGGGATAGTTGTGCGGATTGGCCAGCTGAATCTGGCTGTACAGCCCCGCATCGCCGGACAGGATCCGGCACAGGATGGAGAAGAACACCTGATACACCGGGCTGCATACCTGGAGCACCTGCTTCAGATTGGCCCCCCGGGTCTGCAGGGTGCGGGCAAAGGCGATGTTTATGAAATGGGTCAGCCCCTGGATGAAGGCCATGGCCTCGTCGTGCTCCTCCGGTGCCATCACGGAGACCGTCATACCGTGCCGGGTGAAGAACCCGCTGTACCAGTCGGCAAACGGTCCCGGCCGCTCCGGACAGAGCACCACGTTCTGGCCGGCCGCCGAGGGCATGGGGGCAAACAGGGGATGGCAGCCGATCACGCAGGCCCGGGTGTCCAGCATGGCCTTCACCGGTTCGGCCTTGATGGATGTGAAATCGCTGAGCAGCTGTCCGGGGCCCAGATGGGGAGAAATGCGCCCTATCACCGCGGTGGTGTGCTCTATGGGAACGGACACGATGACGACATCGCAGGCCGATACCAGACCGCCATAGGTGGGATCGTCGGAAGGCCCGGCCAGATGGACCCGCAGGCCGTCGGCAGTGAACAACGGCGCGAACATCGAGCCCATGCGGCCCGTGCCGCCGATCAGCAGGACGCTTTCGGGAGTGTGTGTTCCTTGCGGCATGGCGGTATAAATCCTGTGCTGGCCCCTGCTGATTCACCGGGCGCTGAGCCCGGCCCTGGTCAGGCGCGGGGCGGAACCATTACCGCCAGAACCGCTCGGATACCCGCCTGTGCTTAGCCCCCCGGGCCGGTGCGGACCCAATTGGTGCCACCGGACCCACCCGAGGACATGTTACCGTAATTCGAACGGTAATTTGAACCCCTGGATTTTCGCGATTGCTCATAGGCCCGGGCCCGGGCCAGCATGGCCATGAACTCGGCCAGATAGCGGGCCTGGTAGCGGGGCCATTCGGACTTGGGAACATCAACGCGGCTGAGCATGGCGTTGAACGCCTCCCGGTCACCCATTTTCTTGCGCGCCAGCTCCTGAATGAACTCGCCCTGGCGCCGCATGATATCGCCAAAGGCTTCTATATCTCCCTGTTCCTTCCGGTTGCGCATCTCATCGTGTTCGCGCTGACGCTGCACCATGTACTCAAACGAATTCCGGTCACCCTCACGCTCGACCCTTTCCCGGGCCTCAAGTTCCGCCTTGCGCTCCAGCATCTCATTATACCGGCGCAGGGCCTCGGCCTCCGCCGCATCCAGCCGGGCCTGGTGCTCCTCCTGCTCACGGCGCAGCCGGTTGAACACATTCAGATCATCGGCAGAATCCCCGCCGAAGCCGGCCATATAATCCTGCTGGCGCTGCTGCATCCGCTGGAAGTTCTCCAGGTCAAGCTGGCTGTCCCGTTTCCGGCTCTCGTCAAACTCCTTCTGGCGGGCCAGCATATTGTCATAGTAGGAATTGTCGCGCATGTTCTGGCGCCGCCATTGCTCGATCATGGCCCGGCGCCGCTCCTCAAAGTCGCTGAACCGCTTGTCCAGATGGTTTTTCTTGTCCAGTTTGCGGTCAGCCAGCATGGCGTTCACCCGGTGGGGATAATCCAGCACCGTGTCCAGCATATACTCATGCCGGCGCTTGAGGGCCTCATCGCTCTGATAGAGCTCCGCGCTGCCGTATTGGGGCTGCTTTCCCCCGGGGCCGGGGGTGCAGCCTCCCACAAGCAGAACCCAGCACAACACCGGCCAAAACAAAAGCCGTTGCGGGTCATACCACCGGTTGTTGAAATTCGCTATCAAATCATATCCTTGGCATTTTCATATCGGCCGCATCGGCCCTTGCCGCATTCCCGGGATCATTCACAAGGCGCACACCGGGGCCATAAGCAGGGCAGACCACCGGCATATATTTCCGGGACTATGTAATATCTTATCGGCCGGAAAACCTGATTCTTGAACCTGATCAATATATTTCCCGGGGCGGATTGCACCACAGGCGCAATTCATATCAGCCCGTTAAATACAGATATCTACAAAGGGGTGAGGAAATTTTTCGAAAATACTCGTTAAATATTTTCAGAGGTCAACAAATGATATTGACAACGCTTCGGTTTTTTATTAAAAGTGAAAATTCTGAAGCAAAAAGGGCCTTCCAAGGCCCCGGCAAAAACCAGACTGAGAAAGCCTATATGAGTACCGGCAACGGCGGTTAGCTGTGCGGGACGACAATTGAGACGCCTCCCCAGCCCCGCCGACAAGCGATGCTGAGACTGCGGAAAACCCTCCGCAGAGTCAGCCGGTAAAAGCTCTTGCAGCTAAAAAACAAATCGCTATTCAATCAATCGGGCTGCAAGGAAACCTTGAACAATGCCGGCCCTGATCTCCAGAATACTGGAAAATCAGGGAATTTCACGGCGATACAGGGGAGGTGAGAAAAAGAATAATTGGAAAACCAAGCTGGAATTCATCAACAAGCCATACATCCACAAGGCAAGGAACTGAGCAAGTACAACATCGGTTCCGCCAATGCCGCCTATACCGCGCCTTATATCGAGCACTGGGTACTCCAGCTCCACGGCGTGGATCCCGATAAACTTAACGATACCGAACGGCTGGTAAATCTGCTGAGGCAGTCGGTTGAAGACCTGGGTCTGACCCGCGTCAGCGACCACAGCCATTATTTCGGCCCGGGCGTTTCATCGGTCATCATTCTTTCCGAGTCCCATATGTCGGCCCATACCTGGCCCGAAACGGGATACATGCACCTGGACGTGGTTACCTGCGTGAAAAAGCTGACCCGCGAGAAGCTGGAACGGGCATTCATCGAATTGTTCGGCCCCCGGCATCTGCACCTGGCGCAGTTGGAATACTGAGCCTGGCCAAGGGACCCGCAAGGCCTCCGGCCGCGCCATAATGCGGCCGGAAAAAGCCACGGACTGATTTCATGACGGATAACTGGTTCATAGAAAAATACACGCCTTATTCAGGGCTCGGCTTTTCTGTCCGGGAGCGGCTGCACGACCAGCAAAGCCCCTTCCAGCGGATAGAAGTGTTTGAAAACGCCGATTATGGGCGGGTGCTGACCCTGGACGGATGCGTGATGCTTACCGACCGGGACGAGTTCGTCTACCACGAGATGATCACCCATCCGGCCATTTTGACCCATCCGGCCCCGGAAAACGTGCTGATCGTCGGCGGGGGCGATGGCGGTACCGTGCGGGAGGTCTGCCGGCACCCGGAGGTGAAGCGGGTGGACCTGGTGGAAATAGACGAGGCGGTGATAGAAGTCTCGCGCCGGTTCTTTCCCGGCCTCACCACCCGGCTGGAGGATCCCCGGGTAACCATCCGCTGCATGGACGGCTTTGAATACATGGACGCCCATCAGGGCGCCTACGATGTGATAATAGTGGATTCCATCGACCCGGTGGGAGAGGCGGCCAAGCTTTTCACCTCCTCGTTTTACTCCAAGGTCCATGCCGGGCTCCGGGAGAACGGCACGGCGGTGTTCCAGACCGAGTCCCCGTTCTTCAGCAGTGATGTCCTGGCCCGCGTATTGCGGCTGCTGCGGCCCCATTTCAGTTTTGTCCAGCCCTACCTGGCCTTCATCCCCACATACCCCTCGGGAATGTGGAGCTTCACCATAGCCTCGCTGCGCGGGAATATCATGGAGCAGGGGCTGTTGCGTCAGCCTGGTTTTCAGGGGGAGATGAAGTATTTCACTCCGGAGATGTTCAACTCGGCCTTCAGCCTGCCCAACTTCATCAAAACTGCTTTGGCAGACTGAGCCGTCCGGCCCGGACAGCAACCGCTACACACGATACACCCACCACACATAATACAACTCTCCGGAAGCTAGCCCTGCGGGTCCTCCAGCACCTCGTTCATTGAGCCGGAGCGAAAGCCCTCCAGGTCCAGGGTGATATAGGCATATCCCAGTTCCTTCAGACCGGACACGATCCTTTCCCGCTGGGCCAGCAGCCTGGGGAAATCCTCCGGGGAAACCTCGATCCTGGCCACCGTGCCGTGGTGGCGGAGCCTGGACTGGCCGATACCCGCGGACTGCAAAAGACCTTCCGCCGCTTCTACCATCCCCAGTGCTCCGACGGTTATGGGCTGGCCATAGGGGACCCTGCTGGCCAGACAAGCCGACTGGGGCTTATCGTGATTGGGAAGTCCCAGCAGGGCCGCCAGGGCGCGCACATCATCCTTGCCCAGGGCAAACAGCGCCAGGGGGGCCTGGACTCCATGCTCGCGGGCCGCCCGCAGCCCCGGACGGAAGTCCTCCGCGTCATCGGAGTTGGTTCCGCTGAGCACGATCTTATAGCCTTCCTGCTCGGCAATACGTTCAAGATCCGCATACAGGGTGTTCTTGCAGTGATAGCACCGGTCCTGGGGATTGCTGCTGTAGCCGGGGTTTTCCATTTCGGCCGTGTGGATCACGCGGTGGGCCATTCCCCAGCCCGAGGTAAGACGGGTCGTCAGGGCCAGATCGCTTCGTTTAAGTGCGGGAGAGCCGGAGGTTACGGCCAAGGACCGCCGCCCCAGGGACCGATGGGCCAGATAGGCCACCAGGGTGCTGTCCACACCGCCGGAAAGCGCCACGATGACGCTTTCCTGACTGGTAATCCAGCCGGAGAGCAGCCCCAGCTTCCGCTTCAGGTCTTCCTCCCGGCGGGTCCGGGCGGCCTCAGCCTCCGCCGGAATATCCTGTGGTAGAGTCATTCTGATAATTCACCCGGAGATGATTTGCGCCGCAGCCGGTGCGACAGGTGCCGCCGGAGTACCTAGCTCCCGTCCTTGCCTGGATCCGTCAGGACGCTGTCCAGACTGTCCCCCAGATCGGACATGTCTTCCTCGTCGGTGGCCGCCGAGGCGGAATGCGCCGAATCGCTCAAAAGTGAATCGTCCAGCTGGGCGAGCATATCCTCCTCCTCGCTGGAACTGGCGGCCCCCTGGGAGACGTCGAAGGATGAGTCCAGATCCAGCCCGGGCACCAGCCCGACATCACCATCATCACCCAATCCCAGTGAGGACTCCAGGCTGCCGTCAAGATCCATGGCGGAAACCGCCTCCCCCTGGCCCTGCTTTGGTTCAAGCTCATTATCCAGGCTCAGGGCATCCAGCTGCGACTGGGCATCATCCAGGTTGAAGTCGGGGCTGTCCAGTTGTTCGGACAGGGCGGCAAGCGAGGAATCACGCTCGCGTAACATCTCCTCGCCGTTTTCCACCGATTCCCGGGCGGCCACGAATTCCGCGTCCGCACGAAGCCCCGCATCCTTTGCCAGGAACTGTTTCTTGGCCTCCGTGTAGCCGGAAAAACGGGGGGACGCCCGCAACTCCTCCACCTGCTCCCGGAAAATTTTCACGGCATTATAATCATGCTC
Organism: Deltaproteobacteria bacterium; assembly: GCA_029879595.1. Lineage (GTDB taxonomy): Bacteria > SAR324 > SAR324 > SAR324 > JACQKK01 > JAOUPZ01. The sequence goes on from JAOUPZ010000077.1 coordinate 10,371, forward strand.
GTTTACCACGGCAAAGATCAGGGCCTCCATATCCTCGCGCAGTTCTTCCCCCTCAGGCAGCAGGCCCTTGCTTTGAAAGGCCTGAATCAGGGTGACCGTGTTCTTCAGCCTTCTGCGGGTCCTGCTGAAGAATATGGGGGGAGAAAGCGGGCCCTGCGGAGTCTTGACGAAATGGCGGATATCAACTCCCTGGAAATTCAAATCCCCGGATTTTTTCATTTCCTGGAACTGTTCCCGCCGCTGGTCATCCCCCAGGTTTTCCATTTCGGAAAACTTATCAAGCAAATCTTTGAAATGATTGTGTATTTCCTCATTTTCCGCGACCATCATTTCCAGGGAAGCCTTGATCGCGGAAAGTTTGTCAATATCTTGCTTGCTCATAAGAAGAATATGGGCCGTCGGGTTGTGCATCCAAAAAGGACTGCGAAACTGAATGTATCTGGCTCAATATAGATATTTTTTTATATAACGGGCAAATTGCGAATTTTGGCCCAGCCCCGGGCAAAATAATCTACAAGCCATCTCGAAATAAACAATTTGGGGCTTTGCCCCCCGTTTTTGCCCATGGGCAACTTCAGCCCCAGCAGGGGCCGGCACTCTAGACCGCTGCCCCCTGCACCTGCTTTAACGGAGTGTAAATATGTATCCCATTGTATTAATGGCTGTTACAGGGGTGAG
>JAOUPZ010000379.1 GCA_029879595.1 Deltaproteobacteria bacterium
CTGAAAGGCACTGGTCTGCACGGCACTGGTCTGCACGGCGTTGACGGTGCGGCGTTGACGGTGCGGCTGCGGGTTTTCAGGTGGGCTATGCCCCGCGTCTTTTGCCCACCAGAGCCAGCGCTCCCAGGCAGAAAATGAACATCGCGGCCAGTGCGGCCAGGTTGGGCCAGTACATCCACAAGGGGTCTCCGCGCAAAAGCACGCCCCGGGTGGCCATGTTGGCGTGCGTCAGCGGCAGCACATAGGCGAACCAGCGCAACCAGTCCGGAAAAGTCTCGATGCTCCAGATGAGATCGCTGAAGAACACCTGGGGGAGGATCACCAGGGGCACAAACTGGATCGCCTGGAACTCGTTGCGGGCAGCAAAGGACACCACCAGCCCCAGCAGCAGCGCCACCAGCATCATCAGCAGCATGATCAGGGCCAGCTGGGCCACCTGGGCCGCGCTGACCGGAAATCCCAGCAGGGCCAGCAGGTAGCCCATCACCACCGATGCCTGCATCAGGGCGAAGATGAAGAACCCCGCGATATAACCCAGCACTATCTGGCCCAGTCCCACCGGCGCGATCAGCAGGCGATCCAGGGTCCCCCGGGCCCGCTCGCGCTGGAAGGTAATGTCAGAGATGATGAAGGTCAGAAAGAACACGAAGAATGGCACCAGCACCGGCAGAAAGAAGTCGATGGTCCTCAGGTCGTCCGAGCCGTGCAGGTATTCCTTTTCGATGTTCAGGGGTTTCACGTTGACCGAGTTGGCGCATTCGGCCGAGCAGTTCTGGTCGATGACCACCGGCAGGCTGGCCGCCAGGTCGTCGGCGGCGCTGGCCACGGCGGAGCCCACCAGGGCCGTGCGCGTGGGCCGCGAGCCTTCCAGGAACAGCCTCATGGTTCCCTGTTCCCCGTTGAACCTCTCGTTGAGCAGCGCTTCGTCAAAAAACAGCACACCGTCGGCCTCGCCTTTTTCCAGGGCCTGCCGGATCAGTTCGGTCAGCCGCGCCGGGTCGCGCTCCTCATCGGGAATGTCCAGCAGGGCCAGGGTGACGTCCTTTTCATTTTCCAGCGTCCGCTCCAGGTCGTAGGTGTACAGCCGGGCCAGCCCCCGGGCCACCACGGCTACCCGGACGGTTTCGTCATGGGCCAACACAAGATACACCAGGCTCATCACGATCACCGGAATCAGGAAAAAGAAAGCCACCGTCCGGCGGTCCCGGAGAATCTCCTTCATTACTCGCCAGGCTACCCAGCGGATGGTGTTCATGGGGGAGGCTCCTGTCCGCTGGATGATCCAGGTCCCGGGGCCTGGTTATCGCGATTAGAGTTTCCGTTGTTGTCGTGGTCGTTGTCGTTGTTCAGCCGGCCCGAGGTTTCGCTGTAGGTGGCCTGGACGAAGGCGGCTTCCAGATCCTTCACTCCGTAGCGGGCGGTCAACTGCCCGGGGCTTCCCCGGTCCAGCAGCAGGCCCTCGCGCAGGAACACCACCTCGGTGCAGCGGGCCGCCTCCGATATGTGGTGGGTGGTGACCAGGATGGACGTGCCATCCCTGGCCATGGCCTCGAACCAGTTCCAGAAGCTGATGCGCAGCATGGGGTCCACCCCGGCGGTGGGTTCATCCAGGATCAGCAGGCGCGGCCGGTGGATCATGGCCGTGGCCAGCATCACCCGCTGCTTCTGCCCACCGGAAAGGTTTCCCGCCAGGGCCTCGCGCTTGCCGGTCAGCTCCACCCGTTGCAGAACATCGTCCAGCCGCAGGCGCAGCTCCTGTTCGGGCACGCGGTATAGCCGACCGAAGAACAGGATGTTTTCCTCCACGCTCAGCCCCTCGTACAGGGCGGCCTGCTGGGGCATGTACCCCAGCAGAAAGCAGGCCTCCTCATCCCCCGGCTGGTACTTTCCGAAGAGTCTGATGGAACCCGCATCCGGCCTGAGCCGGCCCATGATCAGCCGAAGCAAGGTGGTCTTTCCCGCACCGTTGGGACCCAGCAGCCCGAAGATGATCCCCTCGGGGATCTCCAGGTCCAGGTTCTTCAGCACCGGATGGTTGTTGTAGGACTTTGTGACTGAATGGATGGCGATCATGGCCGACCAGCCCTGGCAGAGGGTTATCGCGGTTACTTTTATCTGCCGGATTCTAACATGGATGGGGACCCGGATAAATATTTTCCGGCAGAGGGCGTCTGTTCCGGCAGGCCAAAAAAGTCATTGATTGTTCCATCTGGCATTCCCGGCCCGGGCGGGGTAATTTGAGGATGAAGAAAGGCCAACGCAGCCTGCAAACCCAGCCCCGGTGCGCTGAAAAAAGTGCCGGGCTCCACCCGAATATTCGACTTCGCCCATGAGCAGTGAAAACTATAATACCGGCGCACCGGGCGCATTGAACTCCTGGCCCCGTTCCGCTCCGGCGCTGGAGGTGGAGGTGCTCCGGGGCACCGTGGTGGAGAGCCGGCACAGGGTGCGGGCGTGCATCATCGACAGGGAGGGCCGCCTGCGGGCCGCCTGGGGGGATGTGGATGCCCCCATGCTGCCCCGCTCGGCCACCAAGCCCCTGCTGGCCTGCGTGCTGGCCGAAAGCGGCGCCCTGGATAAACAGCAGCTCACCGACCGCGAACTGGCGCTGGCCTGCGCATCCCACAACGGGGAGCAGGAGCACGTCCGGGCAGTGCGGAGCTGGCTGGAGAACCTGGGGCTGGGCGAGGCCGATCTGGCCTGCGGGGCGCACCCTCCGTTTCATGTTCCCAGCGCCGCCGAACTGATCAGCCGGGGTGAGACGCCCGGTGCGCTGCATAACAACTGCTCGGGCAAGCACACGGGGTTTCTCAGCGCGGCCGTGAGCCTGGGGCTGCCCATCAAAGGATACATGGAGCCGTGGCATCCCTTGCAGATGGCGGCGGCGGAGGTCCTGGGCGAGCTGACCGGGTGTGCCATTGCGGGTGTTCCCGAGGCGGTGGACGGCTGCGGGTTCCCCCAGTGGGCGATCAGTCTGCGGGGGCTGGCGGCGGCGGTGGCCCGCCTGTCCGACCCGGA
>JAOUPZ010000380.1 GCA_029879595.1 Deltaproteobacteria bacterium
GTCCCGCTTCGTAGGCCAGCCTCACATCGTCGGTCTTCTCAAACAGCACCGGCTTGTACTTCATGCCGTTGGCCCGGAAGTAATCCGCCAGATTGAGTTCGGTGGTGGTTCCCGTCTGGAGGCACACCGTGGCGCCGGAAAGCTTCTTGGCGCTCTTGATGCCGGTTTTCTTGCGGACCATGAAGCCCTGTCCGTCATAGTAGTTGACGCCCGCGAAGTCCAGACCCACCGAAGTGTCGCGGCTCATGGTGTAGGTGGTGTTGCGGTAAAGCACATCGATCTCGCCGGACTGCAGGGCGGGGAAGCGCTCCTTGGCGGTAAGGGGGGAGAACTTCACCTTCACGCCGATGGCGGCAGCCAGTCCGCGGCAGAAGTCAGCGTCGAAGCCCTGATACTCCCCTTTTTCATCCGGGCTGGCAAAACCGGCCAGGTTCGTGTTTACGCCACACTGCAACCAGCCACGCTTCTTGACGTCTTCCAGGGTGCTTGCCATGGCACCCGTGGCAAAGACTGCCAAAAAAATAACTGCAGCTCCGCTGATGATCAGTTTCTTCATTTTGATCTCCTCCATTATTGTTGGAATGAATCGGTTGTGCGAATTACACAGGAATAGGTTTTCCTTGATCCAAGGCCTCCTTTTTTTCCTGAAAGGTAACTAAACCCTGGAAAAAAGTAGGGTTTATGTCAAGTTTTTTTAACTACAAACTGGTCCGGCACTCATTTTTCCAGGGCGTCCAGGGCCATTTCAGCTATATCCCGGACGCTGACTTCTTCCTCGCGACCCTTGGCGCTGAGCCCGTCACCAACCATGGTCAGGCAGAACGGACAGGCCGTGGCGATGGTTCCCGCGCCGGTTTCCAGGGCCTGGGCGACCCGTTCCTCGTTGATGCGGGAACCGATGTTCTCCTCCAGCCACATCCTTCCACCGCCCGCTCCGCAGCAGAAGCCCTCCTCGCGGGCGCGCCTCATTTCCAGGGGCGGGGTTCCGGTAACCGCGGACAGCAGGCTGCGGGGGGCATCGTACTCGTTATTGTAGCGCCCCAGATAGCAGGGATCGTGGAACACCACTCCTTTTTCCAGGAAGACATCCTTGCGCAGCTTCAGGCGGCCCTGCCGCACCAGCCGGGCCAGGTACTGGCTGTGGTGGAATACCTGGTAGCGCCCCCCCAGCTGGGGATACTCGTTTTTCAGGGCGTTCAGGCAATGGGGGCAGATGGTGACTATCTCCGGCGGCTCCAGGGCGTTCAGTGACTCCACGTTTTCCTGGGCCAGCATCTGAAACAGCATCTCGTTGCCGGTGCGCCGGGCCAGGTCGCCCGTACATTTCTCCGATGTTCCCAAAATGGCCGGTCTCAGGCCCGCGGCCCTCAGCAGAGCCGCCGTGGCCCGGGCGATTTTCTGGGAACGCTTGTCAAACGACCCCATGCAGCCCACCCAGAACAGCACATCATACTCGCCCTTGATATCCCCGGCGCTGGAAACGTCGATCATGGGCAGCGAAAAATCCAGTTCGCCCGCCCAGTCGCCCCGCTTGTCATAGCCCAGGTTCCAGGGGTTGCCGTTCTGTTCCAGACCGCGGAAGGTGGCGGTGAGTTCCTTGGGAAAGTCCTCTGCCATCAGGGTCTGGGCGGTGCGCATGGAGAGCATGCGGGGCACATGCTCGATGGACACCGGGCAAACCTCCTCGCAGGCCCGGCAGGTGGTGCAGGCCCACAGAGTGTCCTTGGAGATCACATCTCCCACCAGGGTCTTTTCCCCGCCGCTTTTTCCGGTCTTGCGAATGCCTGCGGCCTCCTCGTTCAGGTGAGCCCGCAGACTGTCGTTGACCCACTTCATGGTGAGGGGCTTTCCGGTAACGAATGTGGGGCAGACATCGTAGCAGCGCCCGCACTCGGTGCAGGTATACAAGTCCAGGCCCTGCTTCCAGGAAAACTGCTCCACCCGGGCCACTCCCAGGGCCTCGTTTTCCCAGGCCGCCTCGTCCTCCAGGTTCAGCAGGGGTGCCGGGGTGTGGGGATAGTCCAGCGAGCCCAGATACACATTGGGCAGGGCCGTCAGCTCATGAAACTGCTTGGTGTAGGGCAGGATGTTCAAAAAGATCAGCGCCACCGCCATGTGCAGCCAGTACAGGCCCACATACAGGGCCCAGGTGCCATCTGCGCCCAGGGGGGCCATCAGCTCGGCGGCCCAGGACGCGAAGGGCATCCAGAGCGCCTCTGAGCCATACTCAGGGTGACTGAGCAGGTGGGGCGTTCCCCCGGCGTTGGCCCAGGCGATCTTGGCCGCGTCGAAGAAAAGATCGGTGGCCATGATGCCGATGATGAAATACAGCACCAGGTTGCCCTCCAGGTTCAGTTCCAGCCGGGACACCTTGAGCACCTTGCGCCGGTACAGCGCCCACAGCAGCATGAACAGCACCACGGCCTCGGTGACGTTGTAGGCGAAGGCGAAGCCGTAGGCCAGGGGGGAACCGGAGTGAAGCAGGGGCAGGTATTCCTGGAAACCGTGCACATAGCCCTCGCCGATGAGGATCACCTCGCGCAGCCCCACCACCAGGGCTCCCCAGAAGATGAAGGCGTGCATGGCTCCCGAGGAGCGCTCCCTTTTGCGGCCGATAAGCCTGGACTGGCCCATGCCGATCTTCATGAGAAGGCCCAGCCGGCGCAGAGGCTGGTCCAGGCGTTTTTCCGGGGCCATCCGGGCCAGCAGGGCAAAACGGTTATAGAGGGTATAGGAGACCCCGCCCAGGGCCACCACCAGCATCAGGGTCATCAGCAGTGGATTCATGCCTGCTCCGTATTGATCATGTTCTCAGGTTTCATGATCAGTGCTTATCATAAATGGGGCGACAATCTCAAAGGATATTGCAGGGGCGGGAGCGGAACGGCGTGGCCGGGGTGCGCTATCCCCTCCCGGCCTGTTGCTGTGGGCCGGGGAGGGGACGCCATATAGGAACGGCATAGAGGAACGCCATCGAGGAACGGCATGGTGGAACGGCATGGTGGGAAC
>JAOUPZ010000381.1 GCA_029879595.1 Deltaproteobacteria bacterium
GAATTCCCAAGGGACTGCCTTCACTTGGACTTCAGGTAGCTAACCTGAATTAGTTTCAGACACCGCCTAGGGCTGACTGGCAGGAACAGTCTGGCAGGAACTGATCCGTGGGCCGGGCCGGAGTATTGTGCTTTTACCAGCTTCAATACAGGTACACCGCACCAGCCCGGGAAAGGCTGTTGTCATCCTGGTTTCCCCCGAGGCCGGTTGAGGCGCTTGACTCAAACACGGATCCAACCGCCAGGGTATCGCCGTTATCACTGAGGGAAACCGAGAAGCCGAAACGGTCAACGGGATCGGTGTTTGAGGCTTTCACATACTCCCTGTGACTCCAGAGCCCCCCGTGTCTTTCCAGCAGGTATGCCGCTCCGGCCTCAAGCATATACCCCAGGTACGGATCGGCGCCCACGCCCCGGTCCGATCCTCCTTCACCCCAGGCCCCAACGGCCAGCAGGTTCCCGTCTCCGGCCAGGGATACCGAGTTGCCGAAGTGTGCATTGTTGCTGATGTTGGAGGTTTTCAGATAGGCCTGTTCGCTCCAGGTTCCAGACTGGCGCAAAAACACATAGGCCGCTCCCCGCAAGGCATCCTCCTGGGGAGAGCCCGCCACCATGGTATTCCCGTCTCCGCTCAGGGTCAGCGACATTCCGAACCAGTCATTGCTGCCGGTATTGGAGGCCTTGATATAGGCCTGCTGGCTCCACTCGGTTCCGGAGAAGCTGAATACATACACCGCGCCGGAATCCGCCAGGCTGTTATTCAGGTGGTCTCCGTCAATTCCGGTGGCGGCGCTGTCTTCCCAGGTGGCTGAAACCGCCAGGGTATCGCCGTCATCATCCAGGGCCACCGCGGCGCCGAAGCGGTCCCCCCCATCCGGGTTGAATGACTTCAAAAAGGCCTGCTCACTCCAGGTATCCCCGGAACGGGTAAAGATGTATGCCGCTCCCGACTGGGGAGAACCATGGTTGGGAGAGCCCACCGCCAGGATGTCACCATTGAGGCTGAGGGCCACGCTAACACCGAAATTCGCCCCGCCCATGGTGTTGGAGGGTTTTATATAGGCCTGCTGGCTCCAGGTGTCCCCACTCCGGGTATAGACATACACCGCCCCTGCGTAGTAAGCGCTGTTGTTAAGCTGGTCTCCGTTAATTCCGGTGGAGTTGCTGCCCTCTTTCCAGGCCCCTACGGCCAGGGTGTTTCCATCATGGCTCAGCGCCACCGAGACGCCGAAGAGATCCAGGGCCTCCGGGTTGGAGGCCTTGACGTATGCCTGCTGGACCCAGACTCCATCCGACTTTGTAAAGACATACACCGCTCCGGCATCACCGACCAGGTCTCCCTGGTCGCCGTTTATGCCCGGTGATCCGCCGTCTTCATTATCGGCTCCCACCGCCAGGGTGGCTCCATCGCCGCTCAGGGCGGTGCTGTGTCCGAACCAGTCACTGGAGCCGGGGTTTGAGGCTTTGAAATACCCAATCGAACCAAGCATTCCATCGGCAACGGGGATGGCCTCGGAAGGAGTGCATCCGCCCCCGTTGCAGGCCTGCAGGCGGTATTGGGCAGTGCTCCACGGCATCAGGTGAGTGGCAATGCCCACGGTGCAGCCGGTGGCCGGCGCGTCCATTCTTTCAATCGAGGTGATGAAGTCCCCCGTCTGGGCCGGGTCCTCTTCCATCCGGTACCAGGTCGCCCCCTCCGCCGCAGACCACCCGAAGTTCAATGCTTTTACGGATGAGCCAAGGAGTTCCAGAACCGGTGCCGCGGGCGGGGGCACCCACCCTTTTTCCGGGTCGGGCTTTCCGCCTCCTTTGCAGCCGGTCAACAGGATCAACCCTGCCAGACAGGCAATCAGGAACCTCCCCCCCCGGTAATGAGTAATAATGGATGGATGGTTTTTCCCGATCATGGTGCCCCCCTCCGGCGAAGAATCCGGGGCTTATCGGTATAAAAAAGTCTTACCCCCCTGATATGTTATCTTTTTATTATTATATATTTCCCCGGCGGATTCAGTCAAATTCCAGGGTTATTGGGCAGCGGGTCAGTTTATCAAAGCCGCTCCGCCACCCCCCATGCCAGCAGCAGTTCACGGATAGCCCCTCCACTGTTTTCGCCGGCTTCATCGCGGCCCAGCAGCTCGGCCACATCCTCCGGAGTGTCGATATCCAGCCCCAGTTCCGGCAGGGAAAGCACGGTGGCCTCAACGCCGGTTCTGCGGGCTTCCTCCAGATGCAGCCGCAGACTGTCCGGGCCGAAGCGTGAGGCGAAGGCGGTCGGCGGCGAGCGGTACAGGGCGTTGGTGCCCGTGCCGTCACGGGAAGGCACCAGCACGGCAATGTTGCCGGGGGCCGCCTGAACCGCCTCCCAGAGTGGGTTGAGAGCGACAGGATGGAACAGGGGCAGGTCCAGGGGCAGCCGCAGCACCCCCCGCCAGCCCTGGCCGGCCAGCCTGGAGCAGGCCCTGTCCACGCTGCGGCTTTCGGATATCTGCTCTGCCTCCGGGATGATCTCAAAGCCGAACCCGCGGGCCTCGTTCAGGGCCTCGCCGTCCCGGCCCACAGCCGCCAGTCCTCCATCAGCCAGTCCTACAGCAGCCAGCCCCACACCCGGCAGGCCGCCATAGGCTCCCGCCAGCCGGGACAGCACGGCCCGCAGCATGGCGCGGGCCAGGGCCTGCCGCTCCTCGGGGCTCAGCAGGCCGGAAAGCCTTGTCTTGGAGTTGGAATTGATCTTGACCGGCACCAGCAGGGCTGTCCCTGCCGGAGGCGGAAGGAGCACGCTCATGCGCGTTCCGGCGGCTTCAGCAGTTCGCGGGCCAGCTTCTGCTTGGCATCCATGTTGTTCATTATGGTGGGCATCATGCGGCAGATGAGACCGTTGGCTTCAACCTGTTCCTGGTAGTACTCATCTGATTTGTCGATCACGAACTCGTCCAGGATGTCGCGGTACATGCCGGCCACCGTGGCCGGGTTGGACTCGTGGCCGAGTTGCTGCATCATGCGGTCGGT
>JAOUPZ010000078.1 GCA_029879595.1 Deltaproteobacteria bacterium
CGGAACGGCCACGGGCGGCCTGACCGTGGGCAGCGTCACCAACACCAGCGGCAATACATACCAGGTTGCTCTCAGCGGAGCGCCGGTGGACGGGGCCCTCAGCCTGGCCATCAGCAACGTGGAGGACCTGGTCGGAAATCCCCTTGGCTCCCATGACATCAGCTATACTCTGGATGTCACTGCGCCCCAGGTAACCGCCATATCGCCAGCCGATGGAGAGGTGCTGGGTGGTCTTTTCACAATCGAGGTTACATATTCGGAAACCGTGAGCGCCTCGGCACAGACCGCGAGTTCCTATTCGCTCAGCGGTGCGGGCGCGGCAGGGCTTTCCATCGCAAACATAAACAAGGCCGGGAATACATACACCCTCAACCTGACCGGGACGCAAAATGACGGCGCGGTGCAGTTCACTGTGCTGGCTTCGACCATTTCCGATACCGCCGGCAACACCATCGCGGCTGATGAAAGCAGAAGCTACACAATCGACAGAATCAACCCGACAGGAAGCATCACGCCGGTTTACGATACCGTGATCAACACCCTGTCTTCTATCGTGGTCTCCTTCAGCGAGCCGGTGACCGGTTGGGATGTCCTCGCCAATTACTCCATTTCCGGAAATTCCAAGGGTGATCTTGCTGTTGACAGCATCACAGACCTGGGGGGGAACGAGTATCAGGTCAACTTCTCCGGCGATGTCAGTGAAACGACTTCCAAGGAGGTCCTTTTCTCAATTACGAATATTGAGGACATGGTTGGAAATACATTCTACCTGTTCCACCACAGGCTGCTAGTAGACCAGACTGCTCCGGCGATCAGCAGCTACCTCCCGACCCCGGGACCAGTGAGGACCAGCCTGAGCACGGTGGAAATAACCTTCGATGACGCTGTGGTGGGAGGAGAAGACCCCGCGAACTACGTTCTCAGCGGCACCGGCACCGAGGGAGGCAGCACCCTGGCCGTGGCCAACGCCTCCAACACCAGCGGCAACACCTACCAGTTGACCCTGACCGGTGACCCCGTGCAGGGCACCATAACCATCACGCCGGTGGTTTCCGATGCGGTGGGCAACCAGCTGAGCGGCTCCATCAGCTATGAGTACCAGCCACCGGCCACGGTGACCACGATAACATCAGCCATCACCATGAACATGGTCAGCATGGCCACCGACGGCTCGAAGATACTCGCCGTCTCCAACAACAACTCCAGGATATATGAGAGTTCGAATGGCGGCGGCACCTGGTTCGAAGTTCTTCATAACTGCGGCATCGGAACCAAGATCATCTACGCCGGCGGCAAGTGGGTCCTGGGCGGGATAAACTCCGGCACATACACCTCGGTCTGTGTCAGCCCCAACGGAGCAACAGGCAACTGGACCAAATACAGCGCCTCCGCGGTGGATACATCGACCATCAAGTTCTATGGAATCACCCATGACGGCTCTAAGTATGTGGCCGTGGGACGCGATTCGACCGGAACTGGCCGCGATGACCAGTGCATCCATGCCACCAGCACCGATGCCATAACATGGAACGCGCATGTATTATGCCTGTCCAACACGGAGCTGCCGTTGAAAGTCCATACTTGGCCTAATGATATTTTCTGGATCAACGGCGGATTCTATATTACAGGCACCAGTTACCTCCTGGGCCCGGCGGTTTCCTATAAGGCCGATGTGACCGAAGGCATTACTTACTGGGCCCCCCAGGGCTCGGGGCTGACAAGCGCATATGATATGGATTTTGATGGAGCCAATGTCCTGGCAGGGGGCTCCTGTTGCGACAGCACAGGCAGCCGGGCCTCGATTTCAAAATTCGATGGGGTCAGCTGGAGCACTTACAGTGTGCCGGAGACCAGTTCCATGGTATACGATGTTGCCTATCACACCAGCGGCGGTTATATCGCCGTGGGCAAGGGCGGGCTGATTCTCACCAGCGCGGATGCCCTGACCTGGGTGAGGCAGCCTGTGGTCACCTCATTTGACCTCAAGGCTGTGTTCTGGGATGTTCCCTCTGGCCATTGGTTGATAACAGGCAACAGTGGCATCATTCTGACTGTCGTGCCATAAGCAACACCGCGGGGGCGCCAAGCCCCCAGGTTCGCAGGAAACATCCAACCGGCGCCGGGTTTTCCCCCGCGCCGGTTTTTTCATACCCAGCAGCCCGGCCTTTTGCCCGGCAAGAATTTTGGTGCCGTAGCGCCCTGCACTTGGTTTCCGCCGTGGGGCCGGCGGTTTTATATACCGGCTGCCATATTTTTTCCCCTCTTCCGAAGGGAATTCGTAGTGATAATTTACGGGCAGAACGGGCATAAAACCAGGGGCGGGCAAGCTGCCCGGCCCGGGTTGAGGAAAAACCGCAAATTATGAAATGTAACTCTGCGGCCAAACGTGTTATGATCCTGAAATAATTAATCGGTGGCATTGTCAGACCATCCGGTGATTTGATATAAGCAAATGATTGAAACGTAATCAGGGGATATTTTTTTATCAGGTTGTGCACCGCGCCCTGGACCAGGTGAAGTAAGAATCAGCTGTAAACCATCCTGGCCCGGACCGGAAACCTGTAACAGCAGGGGTAAAAGCCGGCCTGCCCCATACACGCGATCGCAGACAGGCCCTGATGGCCTGGTTTTGCACGGCGATGCAGGGCATGTCGGTCCTGAACTGAACACACCGGTAAACTACTGAGGTGACCTTTGGCGATCTGGGACAAACTATTCCAGAAGGGCGATTCCAAGGACAAGGAAGCCAAAATGCTGTGGGAGCGGGCCCAGAAGTATTTTGAGGGCAAGCTCTTCAACCGCGCCCTCAAGGACCTCAGCGACGCCATCACCCTCCAGCCCAAATACCTGCAGGAGGCGATGGACCTGATGCAGGCCTTCATGATGCAGGGCAACGATGAACAGGCCCTCAGCGTCGGGCTGGCCATGCTCAAGATGGACCCCCAGAACTTTGAGCTGATGAACAAGCTGGGCAATGCCCTCAGAAAGCTGGGGTCGTTCTCCAAGGCCAAGCGGCTATATACCATGGCCCTTAAAATCAACCCCCGCTATACCGAAGCCAAATACAACCTGGCTGCCTGCTCTTTTGGAATCGCCACCGCCGATGGAGAACTGATCCGCCAGACCAAACAGGTGGAGGCCTATAATCAGCCCCGCCGCTATGAGTTCATGGGAGAGCGCGCCGGCTTCTTCCCGGTGCCCAACCAGGCGCTGGAAACCGACAAGGACAACCATCCGGAAGACTCTGACGACGGGGAAGAAAAGAGCGAAGAAGACCATGCGCAGATGTCCGAGCTGATGGCCGGTGAGCTGAAAAACGATGTGGCCGCCACACAGGGAGCCTGGGAAGCCATATTCAACCTGGGGCTGTTCTATGATCTGACCAACATGGGGGAACTGGCCCTGCAGAACATGCAAAAGACTCACGAAATGGTGCCAGATGCCCCGGAGCCGGCGAACAACCTCGCGGTGATCATCTGGAAACACAAGAAGGATCTGGAGAAGGCCGAGTCTCTCTTTTTGAAAAACCTGACCACAAATAAATTCGACCGCACCACCGTGCTCAACCTGGCAGTGCTGTACAAGGAGCAGGGCAAGGCCTTTCAGACCCTGAAGTTCTATGTGTACCTGGGGGATCTGCTCAATAAATCCATGGGGGATTTCGACACCGAGCAGGTGCAGGGGCACGCCCGTGATCTTTTCGAACGCCGCAAGTACATGGAGGCCATCCCCTTCTACGCCAATCTGGCCAAGGAACTGGGCGAGGACTACTGGTATGAAAAGCTGGCTACCATGTACTACAACCAGAAGAAGGAAGAACTGTATATCAAGACCCTGCGGGAACTGCTGAACGTGAACCCTCATCATGCCGATGCCTCCCAGAAGATAGGCGTCGCCGCGCAGCAGTACGAGGAAGAGGCCCGCGAAAAGATGGACAAGGGAAGCCGTCGCCAGGCCATCCAGTTGTTCGAAAAGGCAGTCAAGATCGAGGAAACTCCGGAGCGCTGGGTGGAACTGGCCCAGCTCTATGAGGCCGAGGGTGAAGAGATACTGGCCGGAAACGCCCTGAAGAAATGGAAGGTACTAAGCGGGCAGCAGGAGGCCACAGAGGAACACGAATCTGAAGCAGGTGAAGCCCTGACCTGACAGGCGACAAAGCCAGGCCGGACGGGATATGACCCGGCGGCAGGCCACTTCCTCTCACGCAAGGCATGAACCCGGACGATCATCCCCCAAATCAGTTAATGCGCCCTTCCGGACCCAGTGTTCCGGCTCAGGGGATTTGCAGCCCCTCGGGCAGAGGTCCGCTCCTGGTGCTCCTGGCACTGCTGTTGGCGCTGTCCCATGGGGGCGGATGCAGCTACCGCACATTCAAGTTTCCCGAACACTGTCCGGCCTTCGGCCCGGGGGCCGATCTCAGGGGATGCAGCCTGAAAGGGGCCAAGCTTAACGGAGCCGACCTAAAGGAGGCTGACCTGAGAGGGGTGGACCTGCAAGGTGCGGAACTGGCCGGGGCAGACCTTACCGGAATCAGCGCCTCCCGCGCCAACTTCAACGGCGCCGATCTCAGCGAGGCCCGGCTGGCGGGAGGTAAATTCCAGCACACCCAGTTCCAGGACGCCAGGCTGAACAATGTCAAGGCCCAGGATGCACTATTCTACCGGGCCGACTTTTCCCGCGCCGAGCTGAGACAGTCCGATTTCACGGGAGCCAACCTGCTGGAATCGGAGCTGCACCGGGCCGGATTTATTTCCGCCGACCTGAAACAGGCCAATCTGAGCGGAACAGAGGGCGTGGGCGCGAATTTCTCCGGCGCGGACATGGCCCGGGCCAATCTGGTGCGGGCCCACATAACCGATGCGGATTTTTCCGGAGCCAACCTGCTGGAGGCCAACCTGGCCCAGGGGGTGTTCTCCGGCTCAAATTTTGAGCGCGCCAATATGCGCCACAGCTATCTCTTTGAGTCCAATTTGCAGTTCACCAGTTTCCGACAGGCCGGTTTTGAAGGGGCCAAATTCATCCGGCCCATGCTGTGGGACTCACATCTGGCGGGAGCCTCCGGCCTGCCGCGCTGGGTATTCTCCGGGCTGCACCAGGGCTATTACTCCCCCGTTAAAATCCAGTCTGTTATCAGAATCGGCATGAAGGAACTTATGGGGGCGGACCTGAGGAAGGTGGACCTGCGGGGCGCGGACCTCAAGGAGGCCGACCTGTCATATGCCAACCTGAGCGGAGCCCGGCTGGAAGACGCGGACCTCAGCGGGGCAAACATGGTGCTGGCCCTGCTGAAGGAATCCTCTCTGGTGGGAGCCAAGCTGGATGCGGTGAAACTGGCGGGAGCCGATCTGTCAGGAGCGCAACTGGAGGATTTCTACCAAAAGGAGTCCGAGTACTGGACCAGCGTGGGCACCCCGAACTGGGTCCCCCATAAGAAGCCGGCTGAAGAACAGCAGGCCCCATGACCCAACCGGCCAGAGTCCGGATGGCCACCACCCCCGGCGACCGACCCGGAGGGACCCCTCATCATTCCAGCGGGGGCAGCTCCAGCCCTGATTCGTCTTCCTCCACCTGAACCCGCTCCTCCTCATGGGGCTCCTCCTCATGGGGCATGTCCTCCAGGGACTTGGATCCATAGGCGATCAGTTCCTCCACCTTTGGCGCCGGAAATCCCAGCAGCTTGCCAATGAAAAAGAAGTGCTCCTTCTCCTTGGGGGAAAGCTCACGGTCCGAGATGGCTATCTCCATCAGATCCAGCATCATGCAGGCCCGCTTCTTAATTTCCTTCTCCCAGCCCACAAACGCCGTCATGGTGGGAACAGTCCTGTACTGGATGTATTTTTTAAGTGTTTCCACCAGCTTTTCATTCTTCACGAAAGCGATGGAACGCATGATGGACTCAGCCTCTTCGCGGGTAACATTCCCGTCAGCCACCACAATGGAGATTATGGCCGTGGCAAACCACTCCCGCTGGTGTTCATTCATCAAATGGATAGGGGTACGGAAACTGAAGCTCATTTTTTTCCCTGGCCAGGTTTTTGGGTTTATTCCAGGTTGTTATTGGCTAATTAAACCAAGTGAGGAGACTTTGACAACCAAATTTTCTCTTTTTCCCAAAAAAACGCAGGCTCAGAAGCGCCCGTATTCGCTCCCCCGCAGCCCGGCCACCAGGGACAATGCCCCCTTGCGGGGCGGCCTCAACTGAAAAGTATGTTCGAAAGCCTGGTCCGGTACTCCGCCAGCAGGGGGGAGTCTCCCTCCAGCAGATCGAACACCGCCAGCATCCCCAGCCGTCCCGCATCCTTGCCGAAAGACCGGTCCTTGCCGACTATCCCCAGCAAGGTCTCCAGGGCCTCCTTGTGCCCCCCCTTGAGAGCGCTTTCACAGGCATGGCGGAAATCATCCGAATGCTTCCCGGCCGGGGGCTTGTTCGCGTTCTCATACAAATACAGGGTCGAGCTGAGCCGGGATGCCATTTTCCCGAGGTTCTTCCCATCAGGGTTTTTCTCAAAGTCGGCGGTTTTCAGCTTTTCGGCAAACTCCCGCGCCTTGTCCGGCTCGCCTTGTTCCAGGTAATAAAACCCCAGTCCCAGCAGGGCGGATATATCCTCCGGATCGTCCTCCAGGGCTTTCTGGAACCTGGGGAGGGCATCAGTAAGATTTCCGGAAGCCAGCGCCTCCAGCCCCTGCTGGCCCTCCGGGGCTTCCTGAGCGGGGGCCGGTGGCAGGTGGTAGTTCAGAAACTTCTCTATTTCCGCCTCCGGATAGGCTCCGCTGAACTCATCGCGCAGCTTTGCATCCACAAACAGCTTGACGTTGGGAATGGATTTTATCTGGAGCAACTGGGCCAGCACTGGGCTTTCGTCCATATTGACCTTGACCAGATGGAACCGGCCGGAGAATTTCGCCGCCAGGGATTCCAGCACCGGGCCCAGCGTTTTGCACGGCTGGCACCAGGGGGCCCAGAAGTCCACCAGGACAGGGACCTGCCGGGATTTCTCCAGAACCTGGGCCTCAAAATCCTTTTCGGCCACATCACTAACATGAGTATTCGCGTTTTCCATAATTTTCAGTTAAATATGGAGGTATGTAACGGGCCGGAACAGCTTTCCGACCGTGAAAAATGACACTGGTATTATTTCAGCATACCAGGGGCGGAATAGTAAAACTCCCCGGGCCATCCCGGCCGTTGGATGATGTTTCCCCAGACGGGCAAAACCATGCGACACCGGATTGGCGGCAGGAGCAGGGCCATTCCCGCTATGTTAACAGTTACCACCCTTGAGGCAAATGGAGCTGCGGCAATTCAGTCAGCCTATAAAACTGGAAAACGTCCCGGCGGGAATCCTGGGATTCGATCTGGAGATGGCAAACTCCTTCCCACGGGAGTCTCCGGTCATCTGCATGGTGGGGCTGGAGCATTACGATCCTGAAGAACAGGTCTGCCATTCCTACATAGCCACCATCACCAACCGCACCGAGGAAAAAGAGCTGGTGTCCTGGTTTCTGGATTTCCTGGCCGGTTTTACCGCCCGAAACGCCGGGGCCCGGCTGCTGACATTCTCCGGCAGCGACAACGACATCCCCTGGATGACCGAAAGGATTGAGCGCTACGGGATTGATTCGGAAGCTCACGCCTTCAACTCCATGGATCATCTGGACCTGAGGGTGGAATTTCAGCGGCGCACCCAAACCAACCGGATCTCACTTAAAAGACTTGAGGAAGTGTTCGGCATTCAGCGCGAAACCGAAATATCCTCCAAGAAGGTCAGCTATCTGCTGACTGACCTGATCCGGGGCCGGAACAACGGTGGAATACCGGAAAAACTGTTCCGCTATCTATCCGAGGATGTGCATCACCTGCTGCTGATTTTGGACCAGTGGGACTCCCGCCCCCTGGCCGAACACTTTCTGGGGGAATTCGATTACATCAACCAGGCCATCAGTCTGCTGAAACTGAGCCGCCGCCTGGCCGGAAACGCACGCCCGCAGCCCGACTCAAGGGGCAAGGGGGGGCTGGCCGCATTCAACGAAGCCCTGGGGGAGCAGCTTGAAAAAGCGGTGGCACAGGAATCCCTCAAGGAGTTCCAGCTTCCCCGGCTGCCACAGGTATCGCTTAGAACGCAGGATGGCGAACGGATAGAAAAAAAATTCAAGGCCCTGTGCAGCCTGGAGATCCACTCGGACAACCACGGTTACAGGCTGACCCGCCAGTTGAAGAACCCCAAGGGAACCCTGGCCGTGGTCCGCAAAAACGGCAAGGTGCTGATGATCCGCCGCGGCAGGCACCTGGAGCGGGCGCCAGACATGTGGGGTTTGCCCGGCGGAGAACTGGAAAAAGGGGAAGGCCCGGCAGGGGGCGCAGCCAGGGAGCTTTTGGAGGAGCTGAACCTCAAGGGCCGGCCGCTCCAGATTCTGGGGGCCCAGCAGAGCGTCACCGGGCCCTATGAGCTGTTCTGGGTTGAGCTTGATGTTCCCGACCACACCTCCCTTGCCCCCAAAACGGATGAGGTGGCAGAAGTCCGCTGGGTCAGTCCCGGTGAACTGGGCCGCCTGGAACCCCTCATTCCGGGAACGCTTGAAGGATTCCGGGACTTTCTGGGGGCAGACTGGGGCCGCGCCGCCCACCTGAGGGGGAAAAAGAACAACGGAGGCCAATAATCCGGAGAACGGATATTTCTGTTGTTACTCTTTAAAAACCGTGGTAAAAATTCAGTTTACAGTCAGCAAACCGGAGCAGGAAACGACCGGAAAACAGCGTGTTCCGGCAGGCAGAAATCGAAAACCAGTTGCGTCCCGTCCGGGGACATCCCCGGCGCTGCAAGACAACCGAGAGGAAGATGATAGAGGTCAAGGTATCCAATGACATGGTCGACAGGGCCATGCGAGAACTCAAGCGAAAACTGATCAAGGAAGGGTTGTTCAAGGAACTGAGCCGCCGCAAGTTCAACATCAAGCCCTCCATGGCCAAGCGCCTCAAGCGCGCCCAGGCGGAAAAAATGCGCAAGAAGGAAGCCCGACGGGAACGCGAACGGATGGAACGCCAGTACTGATCAATACCAGGATACCGGGCCGGGAAGGCTGCCGGGGAGAACGCTCCCTGAAGGCATCCCGGCCGAATTGGAAATCCTGCACGACCGCTTCTGCACGACCGCCTCTTCAAGACAATTCCTGCACGTTCTGCACGACAACTTCTGCACGACAACTTCTGCACAGCAAAACTTCTGCACAGCAAGCTATGCCTGACCTGCCGCAGACCCGCCACAGGGCAGCCGGGACACCCCCGACAAATCACTGTGAACACCCCCGGAAAACTTCCGGACCGGAAGGCTCCCGCCAGGATTAATCCGGCCATGGAGAACATTAGCGCTAAAAATGACAAAGCCCCCTGCCACCATCAGGTGGACAGGGGGCCTGTTATTTCAATATCCCGCCATCTCTTCAGGATGTAACCGTCCAGGACGGTCTCCTGCCGCTTCGCCGGGATGGACTAGCGAACCTGCTTGCCTGACCCGGTTTTAGCGTCAACCTTGACCCGCTCCTTGCCCTCCGGCACGGGAATCTTGATCAGGGTCCGGCCTTCGCTGGTGTCGTCAGCCTCTTCCATGTCCAGCACGGCCCAGACATAAACGTTTCCGTTCAGGTCACCATCGGAAGCCTCGGGAGGCTGCACCTGGATGGACATGCGGGCAAAACCGCGCTTGTCCAGATCAATATCCGTCGGATACTTGATCTTGTCGTAGTTGCTCCTCAGGTACACCCGGCCCGGCCTGGTGACGGCACTGCCGGTCTTGATCTCAACCAGCTGCACATTAAGGAAAACTTCCTCGGGCTGTCCGCCGTCAAAGCTCAGGGCCTTCTTTTCCGTTTTCAGGTCCAGCCGGTACGGAATGTCCGTCAGCTTCTTGGTAACATCATCGGTGCTGGTGAATTCCGTCAGGCGCTTGCCGGGCACGACATCAACGCTTGACCGGTCGTTCTTCACCTCGATCAGACCCTCGGTAAGGGCAACCTTGGCCTTGCTGTCACGCTCGGTGACGCGCATGGTGGTTCCCTTGATGCCGATGGTGGCGGTGGGCGTGCCCACGTTCGCAGTCTGGCGCTGCTTGACAAAGTTCCCCCAGAACGAGCCCATCTTCATGAACATGTTCATCTGGAAGAACCGCTCCCCGCCTTTTTGCTCCTTGGCTTCCACCAGGAAGTTGGTGTTGGGGAACAGGCGAATCTCCGATCCGTCCCGGAATACAATGGTCGCCCGGGCCGATTTTGCCGTAACCACGGTATCTCCGCTTTTGAGCAGGAGCCCGTTGCGGCCCTTCACGGTCTGCTTTTCCTTGGCCTGGACAACCTGCACCGGCCCTTCAAGCCGCTGCAAGGTCGCCACGATCTCTGCATCCTGAGCGAAGGCGAGCGTGGTGAAGGAAAGGAATGAAAACAACAGTACCAACCCGGCGCTCAACAAATGTTTTTTCATGTCATCCTCGTCAATATGGTTTTTTTTTGTTTCACGGTAGTATACACAATCATTCAAATTAATTCAATGTATTCCTTATGAATTTATCCGTGACGGAGTCTGTTCACGTCTGTACTCGGTCTGATCACGCCCTTTAATTGGGGCCTTTTTCCGCAAAAGTTTTTCTGCAATTAAAGTGCCCGGGGGGACATACCAAGCATATTACTGTTATATCAGCATGTTGAACAGAACTTAAAACATGATATTCCTTTTGGATATTGCCTGCTGGTGTGTTTTCCCTGCAACTTGTTGTGGCAAACCTGCCACAACCCTGGATTTTTTTACCATACCTGTTAAACAGCATTACTCCTGCAAAAGTTTCCCCCAAGCCGGAAAAAGGCGGTTTGCAAAAGTCCGAACACCGGAGAGGCTATCCCCCGCCCCATAATTTTTAT
>JAOUPZ010000079.1 GCA_029879595.1 Deltaproteobacteria bacterium
CAAACACCGGCACCCTGTCAACCATAAACCGGCCCGACCCGGTGATAACATACCAACTGGCGGGAGTAATGTCTCCCCGGCATTTCCGGGGGGCGGCCCCGGCCCACCACCCGCCAGGCGGGGGGCCACAGCCGGCACCGGAACCGCGGCCCGGCCGCTGAACGACAAAGGATCCATCACGCCATGACAGAAGACTATCTTGAACAGTATGAACGCCAGACCCCCGGTTCCAAGCGCATTCATGAAAGGGCGCGGGAATACACCCCCGGCGGCCTGAGCCACGACGCCCGCTACCATTCGCCATACCCGATCTACATGTCATCGGCCAAGGGCTGCCGGGTCTGGGACGTGGACAGCAATGAATATTTCGACCTGTGGATGGCCCACTATGACGCCATTCTGGGGCACTCCCCCCCGGAGGTGCTGGAAGAACTGAAGCGGGCCATGATGGACGGCCTCCATGTGGGGCTGGCCATGGAGCACGAGGTGCGACTGGCCAAGCGCGTTGTGGACATGGTTCCCGGCGTTGATCAGGTGCGCTTCTGCTCCTCGGGTACCGAGGCCACCATGTATGCCGTGCGGCTGGCCCGGGGGTTTACGGGCCGCAATGTGATCATCAAGATGGTGGGCGGCTGGCACGGCTCCAACACCGACCTGATGGTTGACGTGCGCCCCCCGGAGTACATCGGCCCGGAATGCCGGGGGCTCCCCCCCGATCTGGGCCGCTACACCCGCTCGGTGGAGTTCAATGACATCAAATCCATGGAACGGCTGATGGACGAGGTGGGAGACGACCTGGCGGCTGTCATTATGGAGCCGGCCCTGGGTCCGGCCGGGTTCCTCAAGGCCGAGCCCGAATATGTGAAATTCCTGAAGGAACAGACCAAGTACAAGGGCGCACTTCTGATATTCGATGAGGTCATTACGGGGTTCCGGCTGGCTCCCGGCGGGGCCCAGGAGGTTTACGGCATCAAGCCGGACCTGACCACCATGGGCAAGATCCTGGGGGGCGGCATGCCCATCGGTGCGGTGGGCGGACGCAAGGAGATCATGGAGCGCAGTTCGGTGACGCGCTCCGGGGGGAAGATGAACCGGGTGGCCATCGGTGGAGGGACGTACTCATGCAATCCGTTGAGCATGATCGCGGGCAGAGTCACCCTGGATATCCTGCGGGACCAGAAGCACCGCATCTATCCCGCCTTAGAAAATGCTAACCGGCTGTACTGCGAGGGGGTGGAGGAAGCCTTCGCCAATGTGGGCATTCCCGTCTTCGCCAACCAGTTCGGCTCGCTCAACGAGGTGCACTTCCTCCGGGAGCACGGCCTGCCCGTGCGGAACATGGCCGAGGTGCTGCGACATACCAACAGGGAAATGCAGGCCGAGTATCTGGTGCGGCTGAGGAACCACGGGCTCTTCCTGTTCCATGGGGGAGCCTTTTCCATGGCCCATCAGCCGGGGGACATTCAGGAGATGCTGGCCATCAACCGCCGCGTCGCGGATGAAATGGCCCGCAAGTGGGTGGACTCGGATACTTTCTGACGGCCGCAGGCGCGCCTCAGGCCGCCTTGTGCTCCCTGAGGGTGTGCATCACCTCAAGAATGTAGGCCTCCCATTCCTCCCAGGGCCGCAACTCTATGGGCTGGTTGATGCTCTGGTTTACCGAGAATATGAGATCTATCTCATTCTGGGCGCGCACTCCGTCGGAAAAGGCCAGGGCGCACATGGTCTTCACCATGAAGGACTGGGCCTCCGGCGAGGACAATCCACCGGCGGCATCCTGCGGGCTGAGGTTTCGGTCCAGCAACTCGGCGCCTCTCATTTCGTCCACGCCCATGGCATCCAGGAACAGAGCCAGAATCTCCCTTTCCAGTTCCACGACCTCACGGTCGGCCCGGGCTACGTTGAACGCTGCGATGAAGATGTTTTCCAGGTCCGTTTTATTCATGAGCACTTTTTTGTTGGTTCGAAATTTGCGGCTGCCTCTGCCCCCTGTTTGCGTAAATAATAAATCCGCCTGCTTCCATTGACACCGCCGAGCCCTTTTGATCCCGCAATATATGTTATTATTGTTTTTAACGACTTTTTCCCAGTTAATGAACACAATTCCATGGTTTTTCCTAATTAATCCCCATTAATACGGGAAATATCGTACAAATAACAATGATTGCCAGGCAATCAACGTCCAAGGAAGCAGAGCCGGGAGCAGAGCCGGGAGCAGAGCCGGGAGCAGAGCCGGGAGCAGAGCCGGGAGCAGAGCCGGGAGCAGAGCCGGCAATCATGGGTTTTGTTTTTCCCCTGAGTGCAGCCCGGCCCGCAGACATTTTTACGGGTCCCTGGAGAACAGATGTCACAAGATCCGCCACAGCCCATGAAGACCGGTCCGGCCCCCGACTATAAAGCCTACCGCGTCCGGCGTTCACAGTTGCTGCAGCCCCTGCGCAGGGCGGTGGAATACGCCCTGGCCAGAATGCTGCTGCTGGTGGCGGAACGGCTGCCCCTGCCCTTTTTGCAAAGGCTGGGCAGGGGGCTGGGCGCACTGGCCCGCATGCTGGCTTCCCGGCAGCGGGCCATTGCCGATTATCAGCTTCAAATGGCCCTGCCGGGGCTGGACCAGGCCGGGCGCGGCGAGCTGATCCGGCGCTGTTTCGGGCAATTCGGCATGACGGCGGTGGAAACACTGGCCCAGCGCCGCATTCGGGCCGAGGCGGAACGCTGGGTGCGGCTGGAAAACGAGCAGGTCCTGCTCCAGGCCCATGCCCGGGGGCGGGGCGTAATGCTCATAACGGCCCATACCGGCAACTGGGAGCTGCTGCCCATTGCCATGGACAGGCTGAAACTGCACACCACGGTGGTAGTCCGCCCCCTGCACAATCCGCGGATGAATGAACTGATGCGCGGGCTGCGCCGCAGTGAATATCTGGAACTGGCCGAACGGGGCACCGGCTCGTCCACGCGCCAGTTGCTGAGCGCCCTGAAGAACGGCCATGTTCTGGTGATGGCGGCGGATGTGGATATCAAGGCCCAGGGTGTATTCGTGGACTTCTTCGGCATCCCGGCCTTCACTCCGCTGGCCCCGGCCCAGCTGGCCCTGCGCCTGGACTCCCCGGTGCTGACCTGTTTCGATGTGCGCAACCCCGACGGATCGCACACCTTCCACTTCGCCGAGGTTCCCCGGGGCGATGATATACTGGGGGCCGATGACCCGGTGCGGGCCCTGACCCAGGCCATCACCCGGGCCACCGAGGAGCATGTGCGCCGGTATCCCGAACAGTGGGCCTGGAACAACCGGCGCTGGAAGAGGCGACCGGAGGACCCGGGCGCTCCGCCCGCTGCCGGAAAAACAGTTTCCGGGATGGGTACTCACGGAAAAGAACACCGCAAAGCTGCAAATGAACACGATCAATCAGGACCGCTGCCATGAGAGATAACAGGGATAATATCGTCCATAAGAGCGCTCTGCGCAGTTCGGAAGCAGTGGACTTTCTCGTGCTGATGCTGGGGATGATGCTTTACTCGCTGCACCCGCTGCCCTTCGACAACATGGTGCCCCGCCTGGTCCAACTGGTGACCGGCCCGGTGCTGGCGGCCCTGGGGATATATCTGATCCTTACGGCCAAGAGCGAACTGAAAAAATACGACCAGTACGCCCAGCCCGGCTGGGATACCACCCGGCTGGTAACCACCGGGATATATTCACGCAGCCGCAACCCCATCTACCTGGCCAGCCTGCTCTTTCACTGCACCATCGGCTTTCTGGCGAACAACCTGTGGTTCTTCATCCTGCTGCCCCTGAGCATGGCCATGATCAACTACTGGCTGATCGGGCCCGAGGAAGCTTTTTTCCGCAGGAAGTATGAGCGTGAATACGAGGAATACTGCCGGCGTGTGAAGCGCTGGCTCTGAGCCGCCCCCCTGGGAAGGAGTCCGCCGGTTCCGGTTCAGCCGGGGGCTTTGCTGCCGCCGGGATTCATCCCCGCAAGAATGAGCGCCCAGATTGTTGGCGGCTGGATCATCGGGAAGCCGGCTAGACGTCGGTGAACAGGCAGATCACCAGGTTGTGCAGCCGGGGCCGGAACAGCACCATATCATGCTGGTTGCGGTCGCGGGAGATATGAACGCGGTTGGTGAGCAGCACCACCACCAGTCCGGTGTCCGGCTCCATCCAAAGCGAAGTCCCGGTGAAACCCGTGTGGCCGATGGCCCCTTTGCGCATCAGGGCCCCGCAGCTTGTATACCCGAAGGTGTCGCCCTTGGTATCCCAGCCCAGCCCCCGGGGGGCCAGCCGACTGGGGTTGTGGTTGGCGATCATCATCTCCACAGTGCGCCGCGCCAGCACCCGCACCCCCTCCAGTTCGCCATGGTTCAGGATCATCCGCGAAAAGCGGAACAGATCCGCCGCCGTGGAAAACAGCCCCGCGTTGCCGCCCTCGCAGCCGAAGATATAAGCGTTCTCGTCATGCACCACGCCCTTCAGCAACTGCTTGCGAAAGGTACAGTACTGGGTGGGGGCGATGGGGATGTCCCAGGATCGTTCCAGGGGATGGAACGTGGTGTGCTCCAGGCCCAGCGGATGAGCCACATGCCGGTGGAAAAATTCGGACAGGTTCTGACCGCTGACCCGCCGGATGACCTCCCCCAAAAGCAGATAGCCCAGATCGCTGTAAACCATCACCGTTCCGGTGGGATGGGCCAGCGGCACATGCAGCAGCCGCTGCAGGGCCTCGCCCCTCCCCTGGGCCTCGCTGTACAGGTCCACCCAGTCCGGCAGACCGCTGGTATGAGTCAGCAGATGGCGCAGGGTCACTCCCTTCTTCTCGGCGGTCTCATACTCGGGGAAGTAATCGCCCACCTTGTCCTCCAGTCCCACCAGACCCTTTTCCAAAAGCAGCATCATGCAGGTGGCCGTGGCCAGGGGCTTGGTGAGCGAAGCGATGTCAAACAGGGTCCCCGGCTCCATGGCCTCGGCCTCGGGCCCTATCTCCAGGGTTCCCCAGGCCTCGTGCAACAACAACTCGTCACCGCGACCCACCAGAAGCTCCATTCCCGGGAACAGGCGCTTTCGTATCGCGCCTTCCACAATATCATTCAACTCCTGCTTTCTGTTGCGGCTGAAGTTGACCTTGGCCACTCCGTCCATGCCTGAAAACCCTCCCTGCTGGTTCAAACAACAACACTCCGGCGCTCCCGGAGCCGGCAAAGATTCGGCCTGAGCCGAAAAAAACAGCTGCCGCCCGGAAGCCATTGAACAACCTTTCAATTATCTATTCGCATGAACTCCCATGATGTGCTACGGTTTTATTGAGTAAATTCCATTGAATTTGCGTGAACCACACCATTTCTGGCCAAAAAAGGCAGGGCAGCCAGGAAATTCCGGTGCCGGGGAAGGGACCGGAAAGTCGCAGACAGCACCCGGTGCCAGCCGGCCCGGGCAACGGTTTTTTCGCAGAAAACACGTTTGTAATTGATTAGAAAAAAGGCATGACAGAGAAGCATTCCGGCGGGGAGCAACCGGATCAGCTGGGTATCAGCCATTCGGAAATCCTCAGGACCCTGATAGATATCAGCCGCATCATCACCACTTCCCATGACCTGGACGAAACGCTGGGCCATATCGTGGATCTGGTGGCGGACAACATGAAGGTGGATACCTGTTCCATCTACATCTATGACAGGGAATCGGAAATGCTCAACCTCAGGGCCACCCGCGGCCTGAACAGGGAGGCCATCGGCCGGGTGAAAATGCCGGTCAACGAAGGCCTGGTGGGATTCGTTTTTGAAACCAACCATCATGTAAACCTGCGCGATGTGGCCAACCATGAGCGGTTCAAGTATTTCCCGGCCATCGGCGAGGAGGAGCTGTCGTCGTTCCTGGGCGTGCCCCTGATCGAATACCGCAAGACCCTGGGAGTGCTGGCCATCCAGAACAAGGAGGACAGGCTTTTCACCCGCGAGGAGGAGAACCTGCTTATCACCATCGCCTCCCAGATATCCGGCCTTGTATCCAAGGCCCTGCTGGTGGACAGGCTCAAGAAGGAATCGGAAAAGCCCAAAAAAGAGAAAAAGGAAACCCGCCCCTCGCGTCTGGAGGGGGTCCCCATTGCTCCGGGGCTGGCCCTGGACAAGGCCGTTGTGCTGACCCGGGCAGGAATCGGGGAGCCCGAGTACAAGACCGACAAGACACCGGGTCAGGAGCGACTCAATCTCCAGGAGGCCATCCGTAAGTCTGAAAAGGAAATTCTGGACCTGATCAACGAGGTTTCCACCCGGATCAGCGAAAGGGACGCGGCCATCTTCCACGCCCACCTGTTGTTTCTGGAAGACCGGGCCTTCATGGAAAAAATCGTGGGCCACATAGAAAAAGGGGCCTCGGCCCCCTGGGCCGTTTCCCAGGTGGTCAAGGACTACCTCAAGGCGTTTCGGGCCCTGAACGATCCCTATCTGGCCGAACGGGCCGCCGACCTGGAGGACGTGGGCTCAAGGCTGCTGACCCACCTGGCTGGCGGCAAGAGGCATGGGGAACTGAACGATGCCAGCGGAATCCTGGTGGCCACCATGCTTCTGCCCTCCGACACGGCCATGCTGGACCCCGCACGGATCAGGGGTATCGTGACCAGCGTGGGCGGGCACGTCTCACATGCGGCCATACTGGCCCGCAGTCTGCGCATCCCGGCGGTCAGCGGCATCGAAAACGTGCAGGAGACCTTTACCGACGGGGAAATGCTGATGATCGACGGGACATCCGGAGAAATCTTCGTCAATCCCGATGAGTCTATCACCAAGGAATTTGAGCGTTACAAGCATACCCGCCTGGAATACCTGCTGCACCTGGACGACCTGAAGGAAGTGCCCTGCCGCACCAAGTGCGGGGTGCGCATACAGCTCAGGGCCAACGTGGCCCTGATGCAGGATCTGGAGGACTGCCGCGAATACGGCGCCGATGGAATCGGCCTGTGCCGCACGGAAATCCACCACATGACCAGCAGCACCAGGCCCACGGTGGAGGATCTGGTGGAGGTGTATTCGCGGGTTATGGAATCCATGGAGGGCAAGCCGGTCAGCTTCAGGCTGCTTGATCTGCGCAGCGACCGCAAGCCGGGATATCTGAACTTCCCACTGGAGAACAATCCCTACATGGGACTGCGCTCCATCCGGTTCCAGCTGCGGGAGACCGGGCTGCTGGAGGACCAGCTAAACGCTATTCTCTCCCTTCCCGGCAAATACCCCGCCCAGGTGGTCGTTCCCATGATCAGCCAGCTGTCAGAGTTGCAGGAGTTCCGCCGGATATACAATCTCTGCCGGAAATCCATTGCCGAGAAAACAGGCCGTGAGGCCCCCGATCTGAAAATCGGGATGCTGTTCGAGGTCCCCTCCACGGTTTTGATGTGCGAGCACTTCATGGGAGAAATCGACTTTATCATCATCGGTAGCAACGACCTGACCCAGTACATCATGGCCGTGGACCGCAACAACCCCCATGTGAGCCACCTGTTCGACCCCCTGGAACCGGCGGTGCTGGTGCTGATCAAACGGCTGCTGGACAAGGCGAACCAGAAAGGCGTCCCGGTGGATCTCACCGGCGAGCTGGCCTCTGACCCGGAAGCGTCGCTGATCCTGGTGGGGCTGGGGCTGAGGAATTTCAGTATGAACGCCCCGCTTATCCCGATCATCAAGGATCGGCTGGCCAATCACACCGTGCAGGAACTGGAGGAACTGGCCCAGATTGCCCTGAACGCCACCTCGGCCGAAGGCGTGCGCCGCAGCATCCAGCTGTTCCTGAGCAAGTAGCCCGTCACTAACGGGTCCGGGCGGCCATGGACAAAAGGACTTGCCGCTCCCCGGAAACCCGGCGCACCCCCCTGGGTAATCCTGGCCTTCGTCCCTGTTTGCAGGTATCTCTTTCCCCGGGCATCTGGCAAGCTGAACACATTACCCGGAACCATGTGCGGCCCCCGCCAATATCCAAACCTGCATTCCGGGGCAACCGTATTATTTTGGAAAAAGCCGGAGCATGACCAGCAAGGATCACAGAAAACAAAAGCCCACGGGCCGCGGCAGAAAAAGCCCCCAACGCAAAGACGGCCCGGGCCGGCCGGGTAGTCCGGGAGCGACCCGCCAGACACGGCAGCCCGAACAGGTGCGACTGCTGGTGGCCCGGGCGCTGCTGGACTTCCTGGCCGGCAACGAGTTCGACAGCCAGCCCCCGGACGCCCTTTCCGAGGAAAAAGACCGGCGGCTTTTCGTCAACCTGCTCCGGGGCGTGGTCCGCCACTGGAGGTTTCTCCAGGGCGAGGTGTTCAGACTTTCCGGACGCAAGGCCGACCGGCTTGACCAGACGCTGGGCCTGCTGGCCTGCCTGGGGCTGTACCAGATCAGATTCATGCGACTGCCAGACCACGCCGCCGTCAACGAAACCGTGGAACTGGCCCCGACGCTGGGCCGGCATCACGGCAAGGGCTGGCTCAACGGGGTGCTGCGTGCCGCCGCGCGGGAAGGGCTGCGGGAAACCGACAGCCCGGAGAAACTTTCACTGGCCATGCGCACCTCACATCCGGACTGGATGGTGGAGCGCTGGCAAAAGCGTTTTGGCGAAACCCTCACCGGAGAGCTTTGTGAGAACAACAACCGCTTCTCCGGGGCGGGGGTAAGGGTGGAAACGGGGCGCATCAGCCCGGAAAAGCTGCTGGAGTGGCTGGATGATGAATCGGTGCAGGCCGAGATGCACCCCCTGCTGCACGGCTCGCTGTGGGTGGAAAACACAGCCGCCCTGCTGGCCAGCCAGGCCTTCGAAAGGGGCCTGTGCTATGTGCAGGATGTATCCTCGCAGCTGCTTGTCTCCTGGATCACCCCCCTGCTGAGCGGAATGGTGCTGGATGTCTGCTGCGCTCCCGGGGGCAAACTCACCCAGCTGGCCGGCCAGCTTGGCGGCAAGGCCCGGCTGACGGCGCTTGACATATCATCCCACCGGCTGGAAAGGGTCCGCGAGAACATCCTGCGCCTGGGGCTGACCGGGGTGCGGCTGCTCCAGGCCGATGGCCGCAGACTGCCCTTCGTGCGGGGAGAGAACCTGCCGGAAGTCCGCTTGCGGCGCGGCTGGGATGCCGTGGTGCTGGACGCCCCCTGCTCTGCCACGGGGACAATCCGCAAATACCCTGAAATGAAGCTGCGAAAGCTCCCCGGCGACCTGCCCCGGCTGGCCGATTCCCAGCAGGCCCTGCTGGCGGAGGCGGCGCGGGTGGTCCGCCCCGGGGGCTTGGTGTGCTATATAACCTGCTCGCTGGAGCGGGAGGAAAACCAGGATGTGGTGGATACTTTTCTGGAGGCCCATCCAGGCTGGCGCAGACTGTCCTTTGGAGACATTCCCACGCCGGAAGGACTGGCCGAAGACCCCCGGGGTTTCATAACCGATGGGGGCGACTTTTTCATTCTGCCCGGCAAGAACTGGATGGGAATGTACGGAGCCTGCCTGCAACGGGGCGAGGATTGACCACGGGCGCAGGGTCTGTTGCCTATCAGCCCGCGCCGGCTTTAGGGGCCTTGCAACCCGGACGACCGCCTAGAACTGCACGTTCACAGCCAGGGAATTGATGGTTTCATACTTGGCCTCGGGCAGCCCCGGCAGATCCACCTTGCTGCGTTCCCGCCGGCCCGATATGGCGATCCCGGCGGGGGGAGTGAAGGCGAAATCCGCAATGGAACCACTCAGTTTGGTTTCTTCTCCCGTACCCGCCGCGGTGGTAACCGCGCCATAGGATGTGTAGCCGAAAACCATGTTGGCAAAGCCTATCTCCAGGGAGCCCTGGGTATGATCATAGCCATCGCCCACCCTCTTTCCCCTGGCGTCGGTGAAGTTGGGTTTGTTGGTCTTGGAGATTTCGACCCGCCACAGCACAGCCCCGGCAGAGCGTATGCCCAGTCCGCCCATGCTGAAGTTCCTGGTGCCGCGGGCCTTCCCTCCCATGAAATCGTTAATATTTAGAGTGTCCTTGCCGTATCCCAGCCCCACGAAAAACAGCTCGGAGAATCGCATGGAGCCGCCGATGGTGCTGGTATCCATAAACACCTCCAGGTCGCTGGTCTGGGTATCGTTGAGCTGATGACTGCGGGTCCTGCTCAGCCCGATGGCCAGGTTGTCCAGGGTCACAAAAGAAAGCCCCGCCGAGGAGTGATTTATGGTGGACTGGGCGGGCAGGGGATAGGTGAGGCTGAACCAGCCCAGCTGGGCCGCCAGGGCATACTTCTCGCGCACGAACCGCCCGCCGGTATACTGCCCCTGGGCTTCCTTTTTCTCCGCGTCGCCATAAACATCGTCGTGGGTTTTTCCCCTCATCCAGCCTCCGCCTCCACGGTTGGGCGCTCCCCACTGGATGACCGCCGGATTGGGGGGCAGATAGTTGAGGCTCATGGGCATGGCCAGAAACTGGGTATGATAGAAGCTGGGGCCAGACGGGACCATTTCAGGAACCGCCATCTGGGCCTGGGCACCGGTATAGGCCAGCAACATCATCGCCAAAAATATCATGCTGATTATCGGTTTTCTGTCCATCCTGTTTCCGCCTCTTGTTGTTTGCTTCGGCCCGCTGATAGTTTTTTTTCCGGGCGACATCCCATGATCCCTCATAGCATCCCCAGCCCGGAATTCGAGCGTCTTTTGTCCGTTCCAGCCTAGCATATGTAACGATCCTGGTAATAATTTTCCCGGAAACCTTGAATGCTGTTCCGGGCCGCCAATCTCATATTCCGTCTTCCTGGGGCCAATGGCCGGACCGCCCGGGCCTTCCCGGGCAGCAGGACGCATTCTTTTTTTACTGCAACC
>JAOUPZ010000382.1 GCA_029879595.1 Deltaproteobacteria bacterium
CTGCAGGACCTCGGGGCCACGCTGAAGTTCTTCGTCATCGAGGGGGACCAGCAGACCGACAACGATGCCCGCAGAATAGAGGCTGCCGGGGCGCCCGTGACCCAGATCAACACCGGGCAGGTGTGTCACCTGGATGCGGGGATGGTGCAGCGTGGTCTGCACTCCATCAATCCGCAGCAGGGCTCGGTGCTGATGATCGAAAACGTGGGCAACCTGGTCTGTCCGGCCATGTTCGACCTGGGGGAGGCCTGCAAAGTGGTCATCGCCTCGGTGACAGAGGGGGAGGACAAGCCGGTGAAGTACCCCTTCATGTTCCGGGAGGCGGGACTGATTGTGCTCAACAAGACGGACCTGCTGCCGTACCTGAAGTTCGACGTGGCGCTCTTTGCCGAATATGCAAACCGGGTCAACCCGCAGGCCCGGATCATCAGGCTCTCGGCTCAAAGCGGTGAAGGTATGGAGGACTGGTACGGCTGGATCAGGCAGCAGCGGGCGGCGCTCTCCCCGGCTGGATGATGCGCTTGGTGCGGCTCAGCCCGGCTTGTGAACCGGAGAATCCCGGGAAAATCCGCGAAGGGGGCGGATTGGCGTAAATGACAAATATTTTGGCGCAATCCGACAATTCTTCGGGGGAATCCCTTGGTAGACTCATTGGCAGGTAGACAGAATCTCTGGTTTTTTTAAATATCGAAAGAACCTGAGGCACCATCCAGGGTGTTTACTGTCTGCTCTTTCCTCTAAGAATGGGCGGCGGGGTCCCCCCCTTGATAAGAATTCCGCCGCCCTCTATTTCCCCATCAAAAACCCGACAGTAAAGCCGGAACGAAATGCGCGGGCCGGGCGCTGTGTTTTGGCGGGCTTCCCGGCGCGGTCTTTTCCAGTGCCCGATACAATAAGCTTTCAGGGCGAACGCCCGGCAGGGCCCGTTGGCCCGCGGATCCGGCAGTGATGATCGGCTTGATTTTATCCCTTGGTTTGATATTATTTTCAGCATCGCCGGAAGTCACTCCCGGCAAAAGGTGGGATCGTTCAGCACACTCATTTTACAACAAACCCCCGGGGACGCCGGGACTGGCTGACAGGGTTGATATGAAACTGCCCAGGATGTTGTGGTTGTTTTCCGCGCTGGTGTTTTTGTGGTCGGCTGCCTCCTGCACCGTGGGAGATTCATACCATTTAAAATCGAGTTTTGTAGCTGGCGATAACCGTTCCGGAAACAGTGCTGAGATAGACGAAAGGAACAACCTGCGGGCCATAAACCCGGATGGATCCGATGTGGTGCACGGCTCCCAGGAGATGTCCTCCCTCACCCCGACCCTGCGCTGGACGGACTTTAGAAAATTTGAATACGGGTGGAATAGAAAAGAAGTGAAGATAACCGATGTTCACTACCAACTGGTGGTGTTCAAGGTGAAGTACCTGTCTGATTACCGGGCCAGGAGTCCGGGCGGTTTTTCCTGGGAAAACGAGCGGATGGCCTATCTGGACCTGCTCCCCAACTCCGACCAGATGGTGGCCAATGTCCGGGAGATAAAATCCACCTCCCATACCCTAACCGAACCGCTGGAACCGAATAGCACCTATGTGTGGAGCGTGAGGGCCTTCTACAGGGAGGATGACGATGCCAGGATTTCCTCGTGGTTGGTACTGGACGACAGGTACAGCAATTACTATCTGTACAGCTTCAACACTCCCGAAAAGCCATGATAAACCAGACAGAAACCAAACAGAAACCAGGCCGGAGCAACCATGCTGAGAATTAGGAATCCGCAGATGAGTCCCCAGCGGGAGGATAACGGCAATTTGACCGGAGCCGCCGGCCACAGTCGGGTACAAAGGCGCTGGTGCCTGCTGGTCATTCTGGCCGCCGGCATGCTGTTCCTCCAGGGGTGTATCTACGCCCCATATTCGTCGTATGTTTCCGGGCTGGACAGCCCCCGGGTTGAGCGCACCACCGGGGGAAGGATCGTGCTGAGCTGGAATCCGCAAACCAACGGCATATCCTCCCGGCTGGCCAAAAGCGGCGATACCACAGCCCGGGAGCCGGTCCAAAACCTCAGATACGATGTGGAGATATACCAGGAGTTCTCCGATGCCGAGCACGACAAGATGAACTTCATGGATCAGTCAAAGCTGAAGTACGAAGGCCGGTTCCAGCGGATACATTTCAGGCGGGGGATCAAGGAGACCCGCTATGAGTTGCCCTTTGCCCTGGAAGAGGATACGGAGTACCTTTGGCGGGTGCGTCCGGTATATGATGTAAATGGCCAGCCGGTGGCCGAGGACTGGACCCGGGACAACACAGCTGTTTTTTTCATGGTGCTGCTGCCCAATTCCGGTGGTGATACAGAGTATATCAAAACCGCTCCCCTGAAGCTTGTTCCCGGTGAGTAGAACCTGAAAACCCGGATGGAAACGCCCGCCAGGGCTACGAACAACTCGCCCCTCCGCCGGGGATAGAGTCTCGGGTGAACCCCCAGGAGAACCCCAGCCATGCCCCAGGACAAAGCACAGCAGCAGCCCGCCGGGGGTGGCTCCTCAGCCCCGCCCCGGGCCAAGATCGTGTGCACACTGGGCCCCGCCAGCAAAACCCCGGAAGTCATCGGGGCCATGCTGGACGCCGGCATGAACGTGGCCCGGCTGAACTTTTCCCACGGCAGCCGGGACGACCACCGGCAGTTGATCGAAACGCTGCGCCGGGTGGCCGGAGAACGGGGCCGTCTGCTGGGTATTCTGCTGGACCTCCAGGGCCCCAAGGTGCGCGTGGGCGAGTTTCCCGGCGGGCCGGTGGAACTGGGAGCCGGAGATGAGTTCACCATCACCGGCGAGAATGTTCCTGGGGACGCCACCCGGGTTTCCACCACCCACACCGGCCTGAGCGGCGATGTTTCCCCCGGCGACAGGATCCTGCTGGATGATGGCAACATAGTTCTCAAGGTTGTACAGGTG
>JAOUPZ010000383.1 GCA_029879595.1 Deltaproteobacteria bacterium
TTGAAAATTGCATCTGCCGGGCCCCGGCCCACCGCCAGACCCGGAATAACCGCCCCCGGAAACTGTCCGGGCCAACAGTCCGGAGGAAATCCGGCAATATACATAATAAATATACAATATCATCAGTGGTTAATTTGAATATTGCTTTTTGCCATTCTGTAACCGGCCATTGTTGTCACCATGGTTACACCAGCCGGTTACTTTTGTAACCGCTCGCCTTTTTTCCCCGGAAAACCGGCCCCTTTCGTGGGGAATAGCCACGCAACGGGCTGATATTACCGGGCCGGAGGCCTACATATCCTTCAGGGTGGCCTGCCAGGATGACTTCAGGTCAGCCAGGGCCGCCTCCAGCCAGAGTTCCCCCCCTCCCCTGGCCCGCAGCACCGGCTCGGCGGTGACCTGGCCCAGCAGATGACAGGGCAGCCCGGCAAAGGCCCGCTCGAAGGGCTCCTTGTATCCGGGGGGAATCATCACCACCAGCCGGGCCGGGCTCTCCGAGAACAACAGTTCCAGCGCCGTCAGTCCTTCGGCGGCGGCCAGGGGGCCCAGCTCCAGGCTCAGCCCCAGCGCCCCCGCAAACGCAGTCTCGGCCAGGGCCACGGCCAGCCCGCCATCGGAGCAGTCGTGAGCGGCGCGCACCAGGCCGGAGCGGATCGCCCCATGCAGCGCCCGGTACAGGCGCAGCGCGGCGGGGGGGTCGGTCAGCCGGGGCACCTGCCCGGCCAGCGCGCCCGGCGGGTTCAGCCCCAGTTCCTCCAGGGCCTCCGACCCGCCCAGTTCGGCGCGGGTATCCCCCAGCAGGTACACCAGGTCCCCCGGAGCCTTGGCATCCATGGTCACGGCCTGGCGGACGTCCTCCAGCAGCCCCGCCGCCGTGAACAGCAGCGTAGGCGGGATGGAGATCCGCACCCCGGAATGGACATAGTCGTTCTTCATGGAGTCCTTGCCGGAGATCAGCGGAATGCCGTAGGCCAGGCAGGTATCATAAAGGGCCCGCACCGAGCGCACCAGCTGGGCCATCTTGTACTCGGCCTCCGGGTTGGTGGGCGAAGGCAGGGGATCGCACCAGCAGAAGTTGTCCAGGCCGGCCATATTGTCCGGATCGGCCCCCACGGCCACCAGCCCCCTGACGGCCTCGTCCACCGCCAGGGCGGACATGTGATAGGTGTCCAGGTCGCTGTAGCGCGGGCAGATGCCATGGGCCAGGGCCACGCCCCGGAAGCTGTCCAGCACCGGGCGGACCACCGCCGCGTCCGAGGGGCCGTCATCGGAGGCCCCCACCAGCGGCTTGACCACGCTGGCCCCCTTGACCTCGTGGTCATACTGGCGCACCACGGATTCCTTGGAGCACACATTGAGCCGCCCCAGCACCCGGCGCAGAAGCCCGGTGAGCCCGGCCCCGTCCAGCGCCGGCAGGGAAACCGGCTGGGAGGCCGGAGGCCGCCAGCGGGCCTTGAGCCGCATGGGCGGCAGACCCTCGTGCAGAAACTCCATGTCCAGCAGGGCCACCGTTTTGCCTGCGAAGGTGGCCTGTAAAAACCCGGAGTCCGTGAACTCGCCCAGCACGGTAGACTCCACGTCCATCTCCCGGGAAAGCCGCAGGAATTCCTCCACCTTTTCCGGGGGCACGGCCAGGGACATGCGCTCCTGGGCCTCGGATATGAAAATCTCCCAGGGTTGCAGCCCCGGATACTTCAGCGGGGCGCGGTCCAGATGCAGCACGGCCCCCCCGCTCATCTGGGCCATTTCTCCCACCGAGGAGGACAGCCCCCCCGCGCCGTTGTCGGTGATGGCGTTGTACAGGTTGCGCTCCCGGGCCAGCAGCAGGAAGTCGAACATCTTGCGCTGGGTGATGGGATCGCCGATCTGCACGGCGGTGACCGGGGAGTTCTCGTTGAGTTCCAGCGAGGAGAAGGTTGCGCCATGGATGCCGTCGGCCCCGATGCGTCCCCCCACCATCACCACCTTGTCCCCCGGATTGATCCATTTCTCATGCCCGGGCCGCCCGGCCAGCTCCGCCGGCAGCAGCCCGCCCGTTCCGCAGAACACCAGGGGCTTGCCCACAAAGCGCTCATGGAAGCTCAGGGAGCCATTGATGGTGGGAATGCCGCTTTTGTTGCCGCCGTGCTCCACCCCCAGGCGCACCCCCTCGTAGATGCGGCGGGGATGCAGCAGCCGGGGCGGCAGCGGCTGGTCGTAAAAGGGCGAGGCGAAGCAGAATACATCGGTATTGAACAGCAGTTCGGCTCCGCGGCCGGTACCGAAGGGATCGCGGTTCACCCCCACGATGCCGGTAAGGGCCCCGCCATAGGGGTCCAGGGCCGAGGGGGAGTTGTGGGTTTCCACCTTGAGCACCAGGCCCCAGTTTTCGTCGAAGCGGATCACCCCGGCGTTGTCGGTGAACACCGACAGGCAGATATCATCGGCCCCTTTGTCTGCACGCACCCGGGCGGTGGCCCCCCGGATGTAGGTCTTGAACAGGGAGGATATGTGCTCCGGCGGGGTTCCCGCCTCCTCGTCGGTGTACTCAACCTCGGCGTTGAAGATCTTGTGCTTGCAGTGCTCGCTCCAGGTCTGGGCGATCACCTCCAGTTCCACATCCGTGGCCCGCCCGCCCAGGCCGAACTCCGCGCGTTTTTCCCGGGTTCCGGGCCGGGAGTAATACTCCAGGATGATCCCCGCCTCCTCCGGGCTCAGGGCCAGCAGCCTTTGCTCGGAAAGCTCCAGTACGTCCCGGGCCGTTTCCAGGTCGAAGGATTCCACCCGGGGCTCCGTGTTCAGTTCCACGCGCGGGATGTGAAACAGCCGCTCCCGCGTTCCGGCCTTCTCCAGGTCGCCCGCGCCCAGCACCAGGTGCTGCTGGATCAGGTCGTTGCCCAGCCACTCTGAGGCCAGGGCTTCCACCTGCTCGCGGGTCAGCCCCCCCCGCAGCAGGTAGCCGGTGG
>JAOUPZ010000080.1 GCA_029879595.1 Deltaproteobacteria bacterium
CGATAAAAAGAAGTCCGCCGGGCCCACCACCCCGACTCTTAATTTCGCCCTGGACCTGCCCCATTCGGGAAGCCTGGACATAGGGGAGATCAGCGTTTTCAAGATCACGGGAATTTCCGAAGGCCTGCCCCTGCTGTTCACCCTTACCGGCATGACCGACAACGCGGACCTGCGGATTTATGGAGACTCCGGGCTGACCACAATGCTGTGTGAATCCATACAGGCAGGCACACTGGATGAATCCTGCCCGGTGTTCTCCCCGGGGACTTCGGTCTATGTGGAGATCACCGATCTTTCCACCGCCGGCAATGTGTTCACCCTGAACGGCCAGTTCAACGGCCTGGTGCTGAGTTTTGGTGTGGATCTGCCTTACCCGGGCATGGCCTCAGAGGGCGAAGTACAAATGATGGAAATTGCGGGGATTACACCGGATGCCGTATATAACTTCAGCCTGACCGGCCTTAGCAAGAACGCGGACATGCAGTTGTTTTACGATGAGGGATTCACCTCCTTGATCTGCTCTTCGGAGAATCCTGACGCACAGGATGAACTCTGCATAGTCTCCACTCCGGGGACCTCGCTGTTCCTGCGGATCAGCAACCTGGATATCGGATCCGTTAACTATACCCTGGATGTCGTGGTAAACCCCGCACCCCTGGCCGTGTTCAATTACGGCGTCAGTTCCTGGATTGTCAGCAGCACGGTGAACCTGGATGGCAGCGCCAGTTTTGACCCTGTGGGCGAGGCCGTCACTTTCGACTGGACACTGGCGGCTCCCGCCGGAAGTTCGGCGTCCCTGACGGATCCCACTGCCCCCACCCTGGCCTTCGATGCGGATGTTCACGGGGTGTATTCGGTGACGCTGGCGGTCAGCGATGGCCACCAGGATGGTTTGTACACGAGGGATATATTCATAGCGCCCGTGCCGCAACATTCCAGTACGAGTGTGCCGCTGGCCATTCCTGACCTGAACCCGGGCTCAGCAATTGCGAGTTTAAGCGTCAGCGGGGCGCCCACCAGCGTATCCGCTGTCACCGTATATGTGGATATTAGCACCACATATGCCGGGGATATCATCCTTGATTTGCAGTCTCCCATGGGAACCTGGGTCACCCTTACCCAAAATTTTGGTAGTTCCAGTGATAATTTTGTGGGAACCATTTTCTCGGACTTCGGCAACACAGCGATTTCCTTTGGTATTTCACCCTTTACCGGTGTGTATGTCCCAGTAGGCAGTCTATCCGCTTTTGAGGGGCAGGATGCCAACGGGACCTGGCAGTTGCAGGTAACGGATTCATACTCGGGAGACTTCGCCACGCTGCAGAACTTCAGCCTGCATATCGAATAAGGCCGGAAAGTCCGGCAGGAATAAGCAGCGCCCGGACGGCTTTGGCCGTCCGGGTTTTTTTTTGCCGGGTGTAATCATGGCAGATAATAACCTGTCGATTTTCTCCCTTGACCAAAGCCCCGCACCGATTCCTTGACCGCGGTCCTTTTGCTATCCATCATTGATGGAAGGGGAAAACCATCGTCGGCGCCGGCGGATAAACAAAGTATGAACATGGGAGTGTATTGGTTTATGAGGAGGTATCTGGACAAGATGCGCGGCTATGAAGCCAGGCCCCCGGGGGCCTCGCCAAGCGAGGTGTTCTGGTCGTGGGCGGGGGGATTCCTGGGGATAGCCGCCGTGGGGCTGATGCAGGTGCGCCTGGTTCAGCCGAGCGACCAGGGTCTGCTGATAGGCTCCTTCGGAGCCACCGCCGTGCTGGTATACGGGGCCATAACCAGCCCCCTGGCCCAGCCCCGGAACGTCCTGGGAGGCCACCTGATATCGGCACTGATCGGGGTGGCCTGCCATCAGGCCCTGCACCAGCAGCCCTGGCTGGCCGCGGCTGCAGCCGTGTCACTGGCCATAGCAGCCATGCAGATAACCCGCACCCTGCATCCGCCCGGCGGAGCCACCGCGCTGATTGCCGTTATCGGCAGCCAGAAGATCCACAGCCTGGGTTATCTCTATGCCCTGGTGCCGGTGGGCCTGGGTGCCGCTGTGATGCTTCTCATTGCCCTTATCGTAAACAACATACCCCGCAGCCGGCGCTACCCGGTGTTTTGGCTATAGGCCCCAAGCCCGTTGTTTAAGCACCCCTGAGGGGGAAGAAGCAAGGTCAATGCTATGTAGTCTTGGCAATCAAACAGGCAGGCCAATGGGTCCCAGTCCGGTAGGGGCTCTTTTTTTTCCCGTACAAAATGGATAGCCTGTGCATAGCCGGAAAAAAAACCGGTACCGGCTGGCTAAGGACCAGGTAATGGCTTGTTTGGTATGGATGAAAATCAATAATAACAGGAGGGTACATCTTGCCGTCATTCGATATAGTCTCGGAAGTGGACATGCACGAAATCGCCAATGCGCTTGATCAGGCCAATAAGGAAATAACGAACCGGTTTGATCTTAAAAACACAGGCTCCAGCTGCCAGCGCGATGGAAGCGTCATAACTATCACCAGTGACAGCAATTTTCACCTGGAGCAGGTGGTGCAGGTGCTGCTGGGGAAGATGGCCAAGCGCAACGTGAACCTGAAAAGCCTGGAAAAGGCGGACCCGGTGACTTCAGGCAAGGAGGTGCGGCAGGCCATCACCATCAAGCAGGGAATAGAGACAGCCCTGGGCAAGAAAATCATCAAGATGATCAAGGATACCAAGATCAAGGCCCAGGCCAGCATCCAGGAGGATCAGGTGCGGGTCACTGGCAAGAAGAGGGATGATCTGCAGGAGGTGATAGCCATGCTCAAGGAATCGGACATCGACCTGCCACTGCAATTTGTGAACTTCAGGGACTGATAGCCGGGGCGATAGCCCAGGGAGCACCCCGCAGGGATTACGGAAAGGTTTCTGGGCTGCGGAGCAATAACTGCTGGCGGGTTTCAGGGGCACCAAGGCGATGGTCAGAAGTGATATTATGCTGGCAATGTCTTCAGGCCCCGGGAAATTTGCAATTTCCCCTGTTTTCAATCTATCTTGTAGTTAGAAAACAAACGGAAAATGACGCAACATTTTCAGAAATCAATAATATTCTGAAACCTTGAGACTGAATTAAACGTATAGTTAAGGTAGAGGTGGAATCAGAGTGTTGAGCCGCCTTTGCAAAAACAATTTAGAAAAATTAGCCCTGAAGCCATTACTTCAAGTCGGAACAGTAGCCGGGGGAAATCCGATGCCAGGGAGATAACGGCGGAACCGCCAGGGCTGGCGGCTTGAGGCTGGGACAAAAAGACAGGGAAGAAGAACTTCCTGGTAAATATTCAACACAACTATTTCGGATCCTGAAAAATTTCGGGCGTGCTGTAAAAATAAAGGCTCGAAATTTACCGGCAGAGCATACACCCGGGGTCAGGTATATCCGGTGTTGGAAAGAATGGTTTCTGAAACACTAAAATGCAGTGGTCCTGACCAGCGGCAGGAACTCTGACAGGAGGGCAGGTGGAAAACCCGGTTTCCGAGGAAAGCTTGAACGCGTCTTCCGGCTTGCGAGAGATAAGCAGGGAGGAAATATTGCGCGCTCTGCAGGAGATCGGTGAACTCCTGGAGTCCTACAGCGTCCTCATGGAAAACCTGTCGGAAACAGGTGATGTGGACCAGGGTTCGGAAAACACCCTGGTAAAGCATAAGGAAAAGATTTCCGGGCAGGAAAATGTTCTGAAGGATCTGGAGTTACTGGAGAAATTCCTCGCGTTCATACTGCACAGGATAAAAAGCCACCGCTTGACCTTTCGCCTGCCCTACAAGGGTAAGCAGGTTGAAATAGAAGAAAACACGGAACTCAGCGAACTTTCAGATCACCTTTCCCAGTTTCAGCCCGTGCTGGAAAAAACAGTTTCTGAGGTGTTGGCCCTGACCGAAGGGCGGGAGGCGTTTCAGTCTCCCAGGATCAGGATGCTGCTGGTATCACTGGCCTCCATGTACAAGGCGGTGATCCGCCAGGACTGGAGTGATGTTGAGCTGTGCCTGAACCACATCAACATGATTACCACCAGCAAGGAATCCAAGGAACTGGTTGACCACATCGGCGACATAGTCCGCAAAATCCATGATTCGTTCAAGGAACTCAGCATGGATTACCCGATAGATGATCTGACCCACACCACCGATGAGATACCGGATGCCGTCCAGAATCTCTACCGGGTAATTCGTGAGTTGGAAGAAAGCGCCAACACAAACCTGGATATGCTGGAAAGGCTGAACAATCAGGCGGAATTCGATGTTGGGCAGGCCAAGGAAGCCATTGAAGTGCTTTCCATTTGCAGCGATGAGCTCAAGACCCTGATGAAGGCAAATCCCGATATAGCCAAGGAACTGGCCGAGGTCAGGGTAAGCCTGGCTGAGGGGGCACTTGTCTCCCTGAAGGATTTTCAGGGGGTGATGGAGGAGTTCCAGGGAACGTATCTGTCCCTGCTGTCCAATCAGAGCTACCAGGACCTGACTGGCCAGACCATGAAAAAGGTTATTGCCTTCATGGAGTCTTTGCAATATCAATTGATTCAGATCATATCCAAGGAAGCCAAACCTGAAGCTTCCGTTGAGGAGAAAAAGAGGGATACATCAGGCGAGTTTGGACCGGACGCCAAGAACAGGCTTTCACAGGGCAGAGTGGACGATCTGTTGGCAGATCTGGGATTTTGATTTTATAGTAAAACAGGCGGTCTTTTTTTTAATACTGTCCGCCAACAGCAACGGACCTTTTGCACCAAGGAGAAAAAATGCCGTTAGATCCGAAAATGAGTGTGCTTGTGGTAGATGATTTCGCCACCATGCGGCGCATTATCACCAACGTACTCAAACAACTCGGATACGAGACCATCTACGAGGCCGAGGATGGAACGAAGGCGCTCCAGATTCTTGAAACCGAAAAAGTTGACTTCGTTATCACAGACTGGAACATGCCCCAGATGTCCGGGCTTGATCTGCTGAAAGCCATTCGGGCCAGCGAGGACAAAAAGAACATTCCGGTGTTGATGGTAACGGCCGAGGCCATGCAGGAAAACATCATAAAAGCTGCTCAGGCCGGTGTTAACAA
Organism: Deltaproteobacteria bacterium; assembly: GCA_029879595.1. Classification (GTDB taxonomy): domain Bacteria; phylum SAR324; class SAR324; order SAR324; family JACQKK01; genus JAOUPZ01. The sequence goes on from JAOUPZ010000080.1 coordinate 5,072, forward strand.
CTACATTATCAAGCCTTTTGATGCCAAAACCCTGGCGGACAAGATTGCCAAAATCTTCTCCTGACAGGGACGGGTGTCAATCTGGCTGGAAATAAGGTTGGTATTCCGGTCAACGGATCAGTTTTCCAAATGGTTGCTGGCGGAGCCGGACAATTCATACTGACCCGACATATGTAATTGCAGGTGCAGTACCTCCGGAAACATACCCCATCTTTGCCCGGCACCCGCGGCTGGCAGAACCAGGACCGCGGGAAGGGCAGACCAAAAAAATCATACCAGTCCATACCTGCCGGAAAAGCCTATCAGCATTGCCCCATGGCGACTGATAGAATAATAGGATATATACCAGACTGCGGGTCAATTCTGATGCGGGACAATGCGCCGCCGGTTGTGGTAATATGTCTGAACCTCAGGCGGCCCCACAGGGTCTAATCTGATGAAACAATGCAACATTCCGCAGTGACCCGGGAAAATTGAATCCGGGTGCGGCGCTGATGAAAGGGGTATCAGGCGCTGGCGGAAAACCGGGGGTGTTGGTCAGGGCAAAACAAATCCAGTCAGGGGTAAAGACTTCCAGTATCTGGTCAGAGCCGGTTTAGGGCAGGCACCACCGCTGCAGCGCAAATAGCAGCGTAAATAGCAGCGCAAATTTTAATGCGGATTTTATCGCAGGTTGTATTGCAGGATGTATCGCAGGATGTATCGCAGATATCCGGGAAGAAGATCGAATATCAAACCATGGGTTGTGAAAGCATGAGCATTCTCCAAGATCGGGGTTTTTCCTGCTCCGGCAAGTTAATCCGGTTAGCCAGAAAAATGGCGTTCACCCTGCCGCTGCTGGCAGTTCCATTTACGGCGGCCTGGGCCTCAGGTAACGGGTTTGGGCCAGACCCTGATATACCCGAAGTTCTGGCCACCTTTGAGACAAGAGTCGAACCGACGACGGCCCGCCCGGGAGAGAATGTCCGGCTGATCATAACCGCGAATATAGCCAGGGGGTGGTACACCTATTCGGTCGTTCCCCAGGGAGACATGGCCCCGCCGCCCACCAAAATGACCCTGGATGATACCCCCCTGGAGGTTTTGGGGCCGGTATATGAGACCAATCCCAAGGTGGAGGATGACAAGGTTTTTGGGATTCCACTGGCATATCATCCCACAACGGCACGTTTCTACCAGAACCTTCGGGTCCCCGAGGGGGTCAGTCTCCAGGAAGCCACAATATCGGGAAAGCTCAAATACCAGGTCTGCAATTCCACATTCTGCACGCCGCCCCGCAATGAACCCGTTACCGCTGTGCTGACGGTGGAGCCGGGCGAGGTCCGTCCGGCTTTTGCCTTCATGGAGCGTACGATTGACCTGGTGGACAAGGAGGGGAATCTGGTTTTGAAGGCAGACACACTGGAGAACGCCCTTTCCGGCGGTCTGGGGACTTTTCTGCTGCTGGCCGTGGGATTCGGCCTGCTGGCGCTCCTCACCCCCTGTGTTTTCCCCATGATTCCCGTCACCGTATCCTTTTTCACCGGCGCCAGCGATCATGGCCGCCGGAGCGTGCTGCGGCTGGCCCTGTTATTCATGGCGGGGATAATCGTCAGCTATACCGGCCTGGGGCTGATCCTGACCTTTGCCCTGGGCGCCTCCGGGGTGAGCCAGTTCGCCACCAGTCCCTGGATTAACCTCGCGGTGGCCGGGTTCTTCGTATTCTTTGCCATGAGCCTGCTGGGGGTTTTTGAGCTCACCCTGCCCCAGGTGCTGGTAAACCAGCTCAATCGCTCCTCATACGACATAAAAGGCGGGCTGGGAGTGCTGCTGATGGGGGTGGCCTTTACCGCGACCTCCTTTACATGCACGGTTCCCTTTGTGGGCACCCTTCTGGTGGCGGCCACCCAGGGCCAGATATTCTGGCCGGTGGTGGGAATGCTGGTATTTTCCACAGTGTTCGCCCTGCCATTCTTCCTGCTGGCGCTGTTTCCGCGGTATCTGCTGGCGTTAAGAGGCAAAAGCGGAACCTGGATGGTTCAACTGAAGGTGGCGCTGGGTCTGCTGGAACTGGTGGCCGCCCTGAAGTTCATAAGCAACGCCGATCTGGTATGGCAGTGGGGGGTATTCAACCGGGAAGTCCTGCTGGCCCTGTCGGCGGTTCTGTTCGCGCTTTCAGCGCTGATTACGCTGGGTCTGGTTCCCTGGCCCGGAATAAAACTCCAGCAGCGGATGCCTGGCCATTACCTGGCCGGAGGACTGATGCTAGCCCTGGTGGTTTATCTGGGGCTGGGGGTGGGCGGACGGGAACTGGACAGCTATACCGAGGCCTATCTGCCGCCTTCCCTTACCGAGAGCCGGCCCACCGAGGCAGCCTTTGCGGGCACGGAATATGTGGAAAGCAGGGCGGTGCATGAGCTGACCTGGCATCCCAGGCTGAAGCAGGGCCTGGAGCGCGCGGCGGAAACCGGAAAACCGCTCTTCGTGGATTTCACCGGATATACCTGCATCAACTGCCGCTGGATGGAGAAGAAGATATTTGCCGCCCGCCCTGTGTACGAGCTATTCCGGGACAGGTTTGAACTGGTGCAGCTTTACACTGACGGAGGAGAATACGCCGAGGAGAACCAGCAGCTGCAGATTGAACGGTTCCGTACGCTGGCCCTGCCTTATTACGTCATTCTGTCCCCGCGGAACACGGTGCTGGCCAAGCATGCCGGCATAACGCCCACGCCACAGGAATTCATTGATTTCCTCACCCAGGGACTGGACCAGCAGAAACTGGCGGAAGCCCCGGCAGCCAGTCCGGAAAACTGATGTGGTTTTTTTAACCACCGGGGGGGTGGCGGGAAAGGGGAACGCCGGTAAAAAGGAGCCGATTACTTGTCTGAAAATAATGCCCACAGCCCTGTTTTTGACGTTTTCAACGGCGATGCCGATGGAATATGTTCCCTGCAGCAGATCAGGCTGGAAGAACCTCTTGCCTCAATTCTGATCACCGATATCAAGCAGACCATCAGGCTGGCAGAGAGATTTCATCCGCCGGAAGGATCGCAGGTCAACATCTTCGATGTTTCGTTCCGGGATAACAGGACGGCAGTGGAACGGCTGCTGGCCGCCGGCTGCCGGGTGCGGTATTTCGATCACCATATTCCGGGCGATCTGTTGGAGCACCCCCTGCTGGAGACCCATATCGATACCGATTCGGCCGTCTGTACCTCCCTGCTGGTCAATGCTTTTCTGGGCGGACGTCAGGCCCCCTGGGCCGCCGTGGGAGCCTTTGGCGACAATATGTCAGCCCCGGCCCGGAGCGCGGTGAGTTCCCTGGGATACGGCGAGGATGAACTGCGGGCTCTGGAGGAACTGGGAACATTGCTCAACTACAACGGTTATGGCACTTCCCTGGAGGATCTGCACTTTCATCCGGTGGATCTTTACCTGGCCGTGCGGGATTTCCAGGACCCCCTGGAGTTTCATCGTGAGGCTCCCCAGACCGCAGCCCTGAGGGAAGGGTTCTCCGGGGATCTTCAGCAGGCCGAGGAAAAAATGCCGGTAATGGATGGGCCGGAGGGCAAGGTGTTCCTGTTCCCCCATTCAGCCTGGGCGCGCCGGGTCATGGGGGTTTTCGCCAACAAGAAGGCGCGGGAAAACCCCACCCGGGCCACCGCCGTGGGGGTTGAAAACGCCGACGGCACTCTGCGGGTGAGCGTCAGGGCTCCGCTGGAAAGACCCAGGGGGGCCAACGATCTTTGCCGTAAGTTTCCCAACGGAGGAGGGCGCGCCGGGGCCGGGGCCATAAACAACCTTCCCCTGGGTGATATGGATCGGTTCCTGACGGAGTTCCGGGATACTTTCAGGAGCTGACCGGACGGTTCCTGTTAAGCAGTTCCCTGATCTTGTCGTAGCTTTTCTGGGCGGCGCCCTTGTTTTTCAAAATGAACGATTCGGCCTGGGTGCCCAGCCGGGTGGTCAGGGCGGGATCTTCCAGCAGTGGCAGCAGGGCCGCCCGGAAGCCAGCCTGGTCGGAAAAGGAAAAGGCGGTGCCTTCCTCCAGTAACTCGCGGGCCTCCTTGGCGTTGTGGTGCCGGGGGCCGAAAAATACCGGCAGCCCCATTACGGCTGGTTCCATCACGTTGTGTACGCCACTGGAAAACCCTCCCCCCACATAGGCCATGCTGCCACAGCGGTACACTCCGGCCAGCACACCCACCGTATCCAGGAGAAACACCCGCGAGGTGGACTGCGATGGCCCGCGGCCCATCCAGGCGGTATAGCGCAAGGGGGCCCAGTTTGCGAAATCGCGTTCCAGCCGGTTCAACTGCTCTTCATGAATCTCGTGGGGGGCCAACAGGACCACCAGGTCGGGATAGCGCGTCAGGAACTCCTGGAGAACGGGGACGATGCGCTCCTGGTCCTGGGGCCAGATGCTCCCGGCCACAAACACCCGCTCCCCGCTGATCCAATCGGGCAGGGGAGGGGGCACCAGGCTTTCCTTGCGCTCGATAACGCTGTCAAACCGGGTGTCACCGGTAAGGATCAGACCGCCATGGTCGGGGCACTGTGATTTGTAGCGCTCCAGATCCTCCTGGCTGACCGCGCAGATCACTTCTATGTCGGCATACAGGGTGGCGTAGAGCGAGCGGGCCAGCGCGGACCGGTAGCGCGCCGAGCCCCGGGGAAGCGCCGCTGAAATGACCACCTGCCCTACTCCCCGGCGGTGGGCTTCCCAGACCAGATTGGGCCAGAAATCGGAGCGCACATACACCAGCACATCGGGTTGAATCAGCTTCAAAATGCGGCGGGCGTTTACGGGGGTGTCCAGCGGCAGGTAATCCACGGCCAGCAGCCCGGGCAGTTCGGACTTTCGCTCCTCAACCCAGCGGTAGCCGGAAACCGACGCTACCGTCAGCAGGCATTTCACCCCGGATTCGAGCATTCTTATCAAAACCGGCTGGGCCTGGAGGTATTCACCTGCGCTGGCCACATGGAACCACACCAGGGGAGTGGGGGAGTCACGATGGATCATGGCCTCGTTGATCCGCTCGAACACTCCGCGCTTGCCGGCCAGGCTTTCCCGCAGCTTTCCTCCCTTGAACAGGGCCAGCAGATAGGCCGCCAGCAGTATCAGGGGCAACAGCAACAGGTTGTAGGCCAGGGGCCAGACACCCTTGCCGCTTGATTTGCCAATGCTGGTCATATGCCGAGACCCTCCATGATCGCGCTTTGTACAGTGTTGGCCGAAATGCCTTCCAGGCATGCTCCGTTCCAGGGGTGACGGCACCGTCCCTGGCCGGTGCGGGTGCAGGGGCGGCATCCCAGCGGACGCTCCAGCGTCCGGCTGTCCTTTCTCACCGGGAAGTAGCCCAGTTCCCGGCTGGTGGGGCCGAACAGTACCAGCACTCTGCGGCCCACGGCCTCGCTGATGTGGCTCATGCCGGTATCATGGCTTACCATCAGATCGCACTGGGATGCAAACCAGGCTGACTGCAGCATGGTGGTATTACCGGCCAAGGAGAGCACTCGGGGTGTGATATCGCCTTCCGTGGACGTCCTGGAGGCCCCTGGAGCCACTTTTTTCAGGGCTTCCGCCAGTTGGCCCACATGGGCATCCCCCGGCCCGCCGAAAAGCAGCAAAGCACCGCCGGTATCCCTCAAAAAACCCGTCAGGGCCTCGCGCCACTTTTCCGGGCTCCAGCATTTCAAGGGCCAGGCAGCCACCGGAGCCGCCCCCAGTACAGGGAGTCCGGCC
>JAOUPZ010000384.1 GCA_029879595.1 Deltaproteobacteria bacterium
TCCTCCCAGCAGCACGCCCCGGCCACCGGCGTGCTTTTCCAGGTGGTGGGCTCCGGCCTGGACGCTGAGCCGCCCCGCCACCTGGCTCATGGGGGCCAGCAGCGGAACCGAGCCGCCGGGGCCGGTGACCGTCTCATAGGCAATGGCCGTGCAGCCGCTTTTCATCAGGGCCAGGGTCAGTTCCGGGTCCGGGGCCAGGTGCAGAAACGTGAACAGGATATGCTGCGGCCCCAGCAGGGCCAGTTCCGGCTTCAGCGGCTCCTTTACCTTCACGATCAGCCCGGCACGGGAAAACACATCCTCGGCCCGGGGGACGATCTCGGCGCCCGCGGAGGCGTATTCATCATCCTCAAAACCGCTGCCCTGGCCCGCGCCTTTCTGCACCAGCACCTGGTGGCCCTGTCCGCAAAGCTGCTCCACCCCTGCCGGCACCATGGCCACCCGGTTCTCCTGGGGTTTTATCTCCCGGGGTATTCCCACTATCATATGCCCTGTAGCTCCTTGGTATGTATTTACTGGTTGCCCCCCCCGGGGAAAAACCGGGCCCGCAGCCCGTTCCCTCCACCTGCTCCAATTAACGCTCTCCAATCAATTATTGCACAAAGACAGCCTGTATACTGTATATGGCGAGACGCCATGCGCTACCTGCATCCCCCTGCCTGTTTCATCAGCCAGGCGCGGACGCCGGCACCGGACAGGTGGTTTCAGCAAGATTCAGCTTATCAGATTGATATTGTTTGCTAATCCGATAGAAATATGATAGCTTTCTGTCTCCTGGGGGAAGGGCCGGTCGGGGGGCGCTTGGCGGGAGGGCTTGGTGTCAGATCATCCGGAGCGGGGGAAAACCCGCACTGAGCTGAAGTGTATAATTGAAAAAAAGCTTGATATTTATTTGGAGGGAACTAATATCACACAAAACAACTTCCGGAAACCATAACCGGGAAACGCCATGATAAACCCCTTGCCGCCAGCAGAAATAGAACCGGCACATCCGGATGACCTGGGAGTTATTGACCGTCTTCAGCAGGAGGCCTTCAACACTCCCTGGACCACGGAACTGCTGCGTGCGGCCATCCTGAATGAGGAATACTGTGTCCGGGTGCTGCGCAATCCCCTGCTGGGGCTGCTGGGTTTTTACATCAGCCACGCGGTGGAAAAGCGCTGCAATCTGGATAACCTGGTGGTGCGGCCGGCTCAGCGGCGCAAGGGGCTGGGCACCATGCTCATCAACGACTGGGCCGAGCAGGCCGCCGCAAAAGGGCTGCACGTACTCACGCTCCAGGTGAACACAGCCAACAGGGATGCCCAGCGGCTCTATGAACGGCTGGGGTTCCGCAGCACCCGCATTCTCATCTCCTACTATCCCAACGGCAACGATGCCTTTCAGATGGAGCGAGGGAAAAAGCAGGCCCTTGACGACACCCTGCTGGGGAGCCTGACAGGCGAAAGCCCCCTGGATAAGCTTGCGCTTCGGCCGCTGGGACTTATCTCCCCCCTCCGGCGGAAAAAACAGACCCCTTGAGCCCCCTCAATCCTCCAGCGATCTTTTGTTGCCGGGACGGTGCAGGCAGTCTTCCAGCCATTTTTTCAAAGCTGGGAAGGGCCCCATGTCTATTCGGGCGAACTTGGCCCAGCCCAGCACGGAGGCCACGTTGAGGTCCGCCACGCTGAAGGCATCTCCCAGCAGGTAGGGCCCGGGCTGCAAAGCGGAGTTCAGCGCCCCGAACGGGGTCTGAAGGGCCGCGGTGCACTTGGCGAGCCGCTCCGGGTTCTTTTTTTCCGGCGGGTACAAAACGGCATGGAACAGCACCTGGAGCAGGTTGTACTCCACCTCGGTCATCACCCAGAAGCTCCACTGGTTTGCCAGGGCCCGCCCCTGGATGGTCTCCGGCCAGAAGCCGGGCAGCCGGGAGCCGTATTTTTCCGCCAGGTACAGGTTAATGGCCAGGGACTCCCAGAGCACGAACCCGTCATCCTCCAGCACGGGGACGTGGCCATTGGGGTTCAGCCGGAGAAACTCCGGCGACCGGGTTTCCCCGGCCCGGAAATCCACCTTGACCTGCTGAAAGTCCAGGCCCAGTTCCTCCATCACCCAGGCGGGTCGGCTGGCCCGCGACCGCAACGTGCCGTATAGCTTAATCATCTATTTCCTCGGTTTTTTTTTAAATGCACACATCTGTTTTTCCTGCCTGAAGGCGCAGCAATCAGCACGGCTCAGGGCAGGTTCAGGTTATACAGCACATGCAGGGTTGCCACCAGGCTGAACCGGGGGACGGCAAACAGCAGCGCCCCCAGCGTCAGGCTGCCCAAAAAGGCGGCTGAAATCTCCGGCGCTCCGCCGGGCAGGTGCAGCAGGGCGAAATACAGGCTCATGGCTACCAGCAGCGCGCCTGCGGAGCGCCGCGAAACCGGGTCTGCAGGCCGGGGCGAAAGGGCTTTCAGGACCCCCCAGAACAACACCACCCTGAACAGCCATTCCTCCGCTATGGAAGCTGCGGCGACTCCTGCCGTGTGCAGGAGTCCTCCTCCGCCCCCTCCGACCAGGGGCGCCAGGCCGCCTGCCCGCCAGGTGAGGGGGGCCAGCAGGGAGGCCAGTGCGGGCGAAACACCCGGCACCAGCAACACGGCCTCTCCCAGCAGGATCAACAGGCAGAACACCAGTACGCCCTGGGCTATCCCCAGCCAGGGGCGGCCCAGCACCCGGGCCAGCGGTGCCCGCCATGGGGGGCTGCCCAGGGTGCCCAGGGAGATGAGAACACCGCCACCGTAAAACAGCAGGGCGCCGGCCAGGGGCATCCCGTACTCCCGGGCCAGGAAAAACCCGGCCAGTTTGGCGCACGGGAGATAGAGCCCCAGCAACAGCGGCCACAGGGCGGCATGGGCCTGCAGGCGGAGCACCGCCCGGCCCGTCAGACCATCTCGGT
>JAOUPZ010000385.1 GCA_029879595.1 Deltaproteobacteria bacterium
CCGGGCGGAGTGCCGTGGCCGTCCCCCCCGGCGCGGGCGCGCCTCCCTGGGGGATTCCGACCAGCCCGGCGGCGGGCCCATCTGGGCGATGAACTCATGCAGCTCGCTCCAGGCCTCGCTAACCAGGTGGGCCGGAAACCGGGCCATGGATTCCCGCTCGGTGAACAGCCGCAACGAGTGGCTCTTGCGGTAGGGGCGGAAATACCACAGCAGCGACTGAATGGTGCGCAGCTTCTCGCGCACCTGCTCCTGGTGTTCGCGGGGCAGAATGAAGGCATTGTTCACCTGATAGTCGGCGTACAGTCCGTACAGGTAATAATAGGCCGGATGGTTTATCAGGGCCGCGTAATGGCCATATACGGCAGGATTGAGGTGTTCGTTCATGCGGGGCTGCTCCTGGTGGTTCTCCGGTGCCCGGTGGTTTTCCGGCAGGATGATCTTAGCACCAAAAGCTGCTGCTTTGCGCCCCCGGTCATGGTAAGGGTGTAAAATTGACCTGCGGGCTGCCGGAAATGGCCAGCGGGGAAAATCTGCCGGCCGGCCCGGTACAGCCGGGGCAACAATTAAGCGTGAAGGAAAATGCTGAGGATATTCCGTTACAGGCTCTACGAGGTGTGGCTGCTGATTTCACTCAGCTTCTATTCAATGATTCGGCTGAAGTTTCTGGTGCGCCGCCTGTTGGGGCGCAAGGATACCTCGGCCCATGATGTGCAGGCGCTGGCCACAAAATGGTCCCGGGCCATCTTCCGGAACTTCCGCTGCCAGGTGCAAATAGAGGGTGCCGAGCATATCCCCACGGAGGGCCCGGTGGTCGTGATGGCCAATCACCAGAGCCGCTACGACATCCCCCTGCTGGTGGGACACCTGGGGCGGCTGCTGGGGTTCGTGGCCAAGCGCGAGCTGTTCCGCGTCCCCGGTCTGGCCTACTGGACCCGGGCCCAGGGGGGCATCCCCCTGGATCGAAGCAACGCCCGGGCCGGAATCAAGGCGTTTGACGAACTGGGCCGCAACCTAAAGGCCAGCAGCCAGGCCTTTGTAATCTTCCCCGAGGGCACGCGCACCCGGCTGCCCCATGGCGAGATACAGGTCTTCAAACAGGGGGCTCTGCGCCTGCCGGAGAGTCAGGGGCTGCCCATTCTGCCGGTCAGTCTGGACGGCACGCGCTACCTGGAGGACGCCAGGACCGCAGTTGATGTACCGGTGGAGAAAAGAATCATCAGGGTAAGGATCGCGCCCCTGGTGCAGGTCCCCCGCAAAATGAGCGCCAATGAACGCAGAAAGATGATGGACGACTTGCGCGAAACCATAGTTTCCAATCACAGTGACATTGCTGTAAATTGGCTGGAACAGACCTGAACGGCAACAGCGGATCCAGCCGGGACAAGGGTCCCGCGAACCTCCTTTCGGTTTTTTTGAATACGAACACAGGGCATAAAAAAAATGGCAACCCGGAACGGATGGCGCTGGTTGTGTCTCCGGAACTGGGACTGAGGCTGAGCCTGCGGGGCGTGCTGGCCCAGGCCGGGTTTCCCGTGATGCTGGAGGCCGAGGACCTGGCCCAGGCCCTGATGGTGCTGGCCCAGGAGCCGGTGGAACTGGTGCTGACGGCCTGGGAGCTGGAGGACGCCTCGGGAGGGGAGCTGGTCAGGCGCCTGCGGGAGTCCCTGGCGGAGCGGGGCTTCAGCCCCCGGAGCCCCGTGGTGGTGCTCGATCCGGGCCTGGAGCAACAGAGCGTGGTGCAGGCGGTCAAGTCCGGGGCCATTGGCCGGCTGGCCGTGCCGGCTGACGCCGCGCAGTTGCAGGGCCTTCTGGAGAACATGGAATCACCTCCCCCTGCCAGCCGGCAGGACCCAGGCGCACGGGACGCCACGCAGCCGGAGATCATCCTGGCCCGCCCCCGGGGGTTCTGCGCCGGAGTGGAGCGGGCCATTGCCACCGTGGAAAAGGCCCTGGAAAAATACGGCCCGCCGGTATACGTCAAGCACGCCATTGTCCACAACCGGCATGTGGTGGAACGGCTGGAGCAGGCCGGAGCGGTTTTCGTGGAAGAACTCGCTGAGATACCGGCGGGGTCCCTGGTGATATTTTCCGCCCACGGCGTTTCCCCCCAGGCGCACGAGGAGGCCCGGGCCAGGAACCTGGAGGTGGTGGACGCCACCTGCCCGCTGGTGACCAAGGTGCATCTGGAAGCCCGCCGGTTTGCCGCCGAGAAGCGCACGGTGTTTCTCATCGGTCATGCCTCCCATGTGGAGGTGATCGGCACCCGCGGGGAGGCCCCGGAGAGCATCCGGGTGATCGGCAATCCCACCGAGGCGGCCGGTGCTGAGGCCCCGGATCCGGAAAAAGTGGCCTATCTCACCCAGACCACACTTTCCATGGATGATTCCCGGGAAATCGTGGGGGCGCTGCAGGAACGTTTTCCGGCGCTGGTCGGACCCGCCAAAAGCGATATCTGCTATGCCACCCAGAACCGGCAGAACGCCGTACGGGCCATTGCCGGGGAGGTGGACCTGCTGTTGGTGGTGGGCTCGGCCAACAGCTCCAACTCCAACCGGCTGGTGGAGGTGGCCCGCTCCCGGGGCGTGGCGGCGCATCTGGTGGATTCAGCCGGGCAGTTGCGCGAGGAGTGGCTCCAGGGCGCGAACCGGATCGGAGTGACGGCTGGTGCATCGGCTCCCGAGGACGTGGTATTGAATCTGGTGGAAACCCTGGCCTCCCGGCTGGGTGCCTCCATCCGCGAGATCGAGGTGGCCGAGGAGGATGTGCATTTTGCCCTCCCGCCTCCCTTCCGGGAGCGGGAGCAATAGCACTGCCGACTCCCTTTCGGGAGCGGGAGCAATAGCACTGCCGGCCCCCTTTCGGGACGGGTGCGGTTTTTCCGCCCACGGCGTTATAATAGCGATGATCAACGCCG
>JAOUPZ010000386.1 GCA_029879595.1 Deltaproteobacteria bacterium
GGCCGGCAGCACCCCGCCGATGTTCACGCCCAGCACCAGCACAAAAGCCATGGAAAGGGGCAGAACTCCGGACGATGTGAGTGAGATGATAAGCAGCACCATGGCCAGCGAGGAATGGGCCAGCCAAGCCAGCAGGGCTCCGATGACCACCAGGATCATGCTGTCCCCGCCCAGACTGGGCAGAAGCAGCGGCAGGACCCCGCTGTCACGCAAGGGCTGAGAGGTGGACACTATGTGCCCCAGGGCAAAGAGCATGAGCCCCAGGCCCGTCAGGGCCCGCCCCAGTTCCTGGCGCTCCAGCACTGTGCTGTTGCGATAAAGCACCACCCCCACCAGCAGGAAAAACGGGGCAATCCAGTTCAGCCGGAAGGTCATGGCCTGCACCACCAGGGTGGTGCCGATATCTCCGCCCAGCAAAACGGCCAGTGCCGGGGCGGTCTCCACTATCCCGCGGCTGGCGAAACTGGCCATCAGGATGGCGGTTGCCGTGCTGCTCTGCAGCAGCACCGAGACACCCACGCCGGCCACCAGCGACTTGGCAGGGTTGGACATGCCCTTGCCGATCCACATGCGCAGACCGGCGCCATAGGCGCGGGTGATCCCTGTCTGGACCATGCCCGTCCCCCACAGCAGCAGGGCGACTCCCCCCAACAGATTCAATAATCCCGTGGTGGCGTTGATGACCAGGTCTCCATCAAGGTTTTGTTGTCTCGGCCGGGCCGGATTTCAGTCCCGCCGGAGGCCTCCTCATCCGGGCGGCCCTCAGGGCATATTACCATCATTTCACTTTTTAACGCAGCCTGGGTAAACTCCGGTGACAGGAAGGGTCAATCAGCCCGGAGAAACCCGGAAAACCCGAAAAGGAATTTGTGAGCGGCAGCGAAGATCAAAACAGCGGGCGGAGCGAGGCCGGCACCATATACGGACACGCGGGTACAGTGACCCTGTTCACCCTGCTGTCCCGCGTGCTGGGGCTGGCCCGGGACCTGGTAATCTCCCACCGCTTCGGAGCCGGGGCGGCCACCGATGCCTGGGTGCAGGCCTTCCGGATACCAAACGCCCTGCGCCGGCTCACCGCAGAGGGCTCCATGACCATCGCCTTCGTGCCGGTGTATGTGGAGGTGCGCTCCGGCAGCGGGCCCGACCATGGCCCCGAGGCCGCCCGATTATTCGCCCGGCGCGTGCTGGGGCTGGTGCTCTGCTCCACCCTGGCGCTGGCTGCACTGGGCATGGTGTTCAACAAGGAGCTCACGCTGGCCTTTTCCCCCGGCTTCAGTTCCGATCCGGAAAAATTCGCGCTGAGCGCATCGCTGCTGCGGTGGAGCTTCCCCTATCTGGTGATGGTGTCCTTTGTAGCCTGGGCCATGGGAGTGCTCAACTCTGAGGGCCGCTTCGCCGCCCCGGCGGCCGCCCCGGCACTGCTCAACACGGGGATAATCGTGTTCGTGGTGGGGCTGGCCTGGGCCTTCACCACACCCATCATGGCGGTGGCGGCCGGAGTGCTGGCCGGAGGTGCCGCCCAGGTGGTCCTGCAACTGCCTTCGCTCAAGGCCACTGGTGTGCGGCCGGCTCCCCTGGGCGGCTGGGATTCCCCACACCTGAAAAAGCTGTTCGGACTGCTGCTGCCCTCGCTGTTCGGAGTGGCGGTGTACCAGCTCAACCTGATCATCCTGGGGATAATCGCCAGTTACCTGCCCACGGGCCAGATTTTCCACTACAACAACGCCACCCGGCTCACCGAGCTGGTGATGGGCCTGTTCACCTTCGCCTTCGCCACCGCCGGACTGCCCGCCCTGAGCGAACACAAGGCCCGTCAGGACTGGGGACGCATGAGCGCCACGCTGGGGCTCACCATGGGAGCCACGCTGTTCACAGTGCTGCCCGCGCTGGCCGGGCTGGTAGCCGGCGGAGAGGCCATCGTGTCCATGCTGTACCTGCACGGCGCGTTCAGTTATCCGGATGTACTTTCCACCACCTTGACCCTGCAGGCGATGGCGCTGGGAATGCCGGCCGTGGCCCTGGTGAGGGTGGTGGTGCCGGTGTTCTATGCCTTTGGCGATGCCCGCACCCCGGTGATTGTATCTTTTTTGACCCTGGCTGTGACCGGGCTGTTGGGCTGGCAGCTCAGCCTGCGGATGCAGGTGGTGGGGCTGGCCCTGGGGCTCAGTCTGGGCACCTGGTTTCAGTGCGTGCTGCTGCTGCTGGCCCTGCGGGGCCGGGGCCGCCCCCTGGGGGCCTGGTTCCCCTGGCGGTCCCTGGCCATGCAGTCCGGAGCCACCGTGCTGATGGCCCTGGGGGTCTGGCAGTTACAGGGCCTGGGACGCTGGTCGGCCGGCCCGCAAGACTGGCTGAACTGGCTGGTGCTGGCCGGGTTCGTGTTTGGGGGGGCGCTGACCTACCTGCTCATGACTCTGGCCATGGGCGAATCGGAAGCCCGCAACTGGGCCGCCCTGCTGGGCAGGATCGCCGGCAGGCTGTCTGGAGGAAGGAGATAGATGAACACCGGGCGGACAGGCATGAGACCGCAGGCGGTGCTGTTCGACCTGGATGGCACGCTCAGCGATTCCTTCGCCGACATCACCACGGCCATCAACCTGACCCGCGCCGACTTCGGGCTGGTGCCGGTCACCCTGTCCGAGGTGCGCTCCCGCGTGGGCAGCGGCTCGGCCCAGCTGGTGCGGGACATGGTTCCGGTGCCGGAGGAGCAGTTCGAACAGGCCTGTACAGTCTACCGGGCACACTACGAGGCCCATCTGCTGGACGAAACACACCTTTACCCTGGTGTGACGGAAACCCTGGAACACTTCGGCGACAGGCCCCTGGCCGTGATCACCAACAAGGGGCAGGCCTTCTCGGAAAGAATCCTGGCCGGGCTGGGCATCCTGGACCGGTTCCGGATGGTGCTG
>JAOUPZ010000387.1 GCA_029879595.1 Deltaproteobacteria bacterium
CCCGTCAGCGCAATCTGTTCGTGCTGGCGGTGTTCCTGGTTTGCATGGGAACGGCCTGGATGGTTTCCCAGGCCGGCGTTTCCCTGGCCCTGGGGGCATTTCTGGCCGGCCTGGTGGTCTCGGGCAGTGAATACCGCACCCAGGCCCTTTCCGATATCATCCCGGTGCGCGATGTGCTCACCTCGGTGTTCTTCGTTTCCATCGGGATGTTGCTTAATCCCCTGCTGGTGGCGGAACGGGTATTGCCGATCCTGGGGCTTTTGCTGATGGTGCTCCTGGTGAAGTTCGTGGCCATGTTTCTGGCCGCGGCCCTGATGAGGCTTCCCCTTCGCGTGGTGGTGGTATCGGCCGGCGCGCTGGCTCAGGTGGGTGAGTTCGCCTTTGTGCTGACCCATTCCCCCGGCGCCCGGGGGCTGCTGCCGGAACCTCTGGCCTCAGACATGTCCATGGTGATCATCCTTTCCATGATGCTCACCCCGCTGCTGCTGGCAGCCAGCCCGCACATTGCCGCCGGGGTGGGCCGCATCAGGGTCATCACCCGCCTGATGAAGGTGGTTTCCGCCGAGGAATCCTCGGCCATCGGGCATGCCCTGCACGATCATGTGATCATCGCCGGGCTGGGCATGACGGGGATGGAACTGGCCAACGCGCTCCGGGTCAACGGATATCCCTATATCCTGGTGGACCTCAATGTGGACAACATCACCAAAGCCCGGGAGGAGGGGCATATCTCCGTGTATGGAGATACCAGCAGCGCTGAGGTGCTGGAGCATCTGGGTATTCATCAGGCCCGGGAACTGGTGATCGCCATCAATGATCCCGGTGCGGTGATTGCCGCACTGAGGGAGGCCCGCAGGCTGGCCCCCGACCTGCACATCGTGGTGCGGACCCGCTATCTGGACGAGGTGAAGTATATGCGCCGGGCCGGAGCCAGCACCGTCATCCCCGTGGAGCTGGAGTCTGCGGTTTCCGTGGTGGAGCATGTGCTGCGCCGGCATGAAACCCCGCCCGAGGACATTCTGCTGCACCTGACCGATATCCGCCTCAGGTACGGGGAAAAGCGGGAATAACACCCCGGCACCAGAGGCGGGCCAAGCGGGTCGGTCTCAGCGAGCCTGCTTCTGCATTTGCAACTGTAACTGCTCAATCTCCCGACCCAGTTCCTCCATCTGCCTGCCGAAGCTTTCCCAGTCTCCCCTGCCGGCGGATTGCTGGAGCTGCTGGTACAGCCTCATGGCCCGGGTCCCGGGTGTGTCTCCGTCGGGGGTCCGCTGCTCCGCCTGGGACTGCTGTTCTCCTGTTTCCGCAGTCTTCTGCCCGGGCCTGTCGGCGGCGGGCTTATTTTCCGGGATCAGGCTGTTCTTGTCGCCGCCGAATATCTTGGCCAGGGCGTCCTCCAGGTCAAGCCCCATGGCAATCTTGTTCTGGTAGCCCACCACCACCCGCTTGAGCTCGGGGATGCGGCCGTCATCGGCCTTCATGTACAGCGGCTGAACGTAGATCAGCGAGGACTCGATGGGGATGACCAGCAGCGTGCCCCGGATGACCTTGGAGCCGCTGGCGTCCCACAGGGTGATCTGCTGGGATACCAGGGGGTCCTGGTTGAAGCGGTTTACCATGTGCTTGGGGCCGTAGATCAGCTTCTGCTTGGGAAAATTGTACACCACCAGTTTTCCGTAGTTGTCACCGTCGCTGCGGGCCACCATCCAGGCCGCCATATTGTCCTTGGCCCGGGGGGTGAAGGGCAGCATCTGGATGAACTCCTCCCGGGTTTCCTCCGGCAGTTTCATCACGGTGTAGTAGGGCTCCATGCGCTTGTTCTCCACCACGGGGATGTCCCACTGGTCCTCCTTGTTGTAGAAGGTGTTCACATCGAGCATGTGATAGGTGGAGTAGACATGTGTCTGCACGGTGAACAGCCCCTGGGGGTGGCGCAGGTGTTCGCGCAATCCGGCGGGCATCTCGGAGATGGGGCGGAACAAACCGGGAAAGACCTGTGCATAGGCCCGGGCGATTGGTTCGCGGGGGTCAATCAGGTAGAAGGTCACGGTGCCATCGCGGGCGTCCACGGTGGCCTTCACCGGGTTGCGCATGTAATTGCCCAGGCTGCCCACCATCTCGGCGTAAGGATAGCGTCTGGAAATGGTATATCCGTCGAACATCCACACCAGGCGTCCCTGGTGAATCACCATGTACGGGTCGTTGTCAAAGGTCAGAAAGGGGGCCAGCCGTTTGACACGGGACGTGATATTCCGATGGATCATCACCCTGGTTTCCGGCAGGAAGTCCTCCGAGAGCAAAAGCTTCATGTCCCCCAGGTATATCGAGAACACCAGCCGGCGCAGAATCCCTCCCAGGGATACCCCTCCCAGGCCCTTGTAGTCGCTGAGCACATTGCTGTCGCCCTTGGGGTAATCGAATTCCTTGTGCCGGGTGTTCACGAATACATAGTTGCGGGTAAGTTCCCCGTAGTAGATTTCCGGCTGGTCAATCTTCAATACATCGTAGTCGGTGTCCGGGGGGAGATCCTGGACGAATAGCACCGGCAGTCCCTGCTCGTTCACCCGGTTCACCGGCCCCAGCGTCAGCCCGTAGCCGTGGGTGTAGGTCAGCCGCTCGTTAATCCAGGTGCGGCTGGGCAGGCTCTCCGGGCTCATCTCCCGGGGTGAAAGCATGGTCTGGCGCAGTTCTCCGCCAATCTGGTAGCGGTCGTTGTCCACCGAGACAAATTCGTAGTAGGTGCGGATTTCCTGGATCTGGGAGAAGGTGTCCAGCAGGGGCTCGTGGTCCCACAACCGCACGTTGTTGATGGTGGGACGGTTGTTGGCGATATCCTGCAGGGTCAGTTCCACGTCGTCGGATAGCGAACGCTCCTCCACATCCGTCAGTCCGAAG
>JAOUPZ010000081.1 GCA_029879595.1 Deltaproteobacteria bacterium
CGGTTGATCCGCTCAACGACACGGTATAATAGGTCGCATTGGGCAGCCCGGTGATCTCGTACTGGCTGAAGGTGGAGTCCACCGTGCCCGCCAGCGGCGTGCTCTCGGTCAGTACGACCGGCGTGGTCTTACCCTCGTTGATGTTGGTGCCCTCGGTCACGTTCAGGGTGAACGCTCCGCCCAGGTATCCGGCTTCGGTGATCTTGAAGAAGATATCGCTGCCGTTGCTGGTAATGGTGCAGGCATCGGTGCCGGTGATATCGGTAACTCCGCCGCCGCAGACCACCGTGGTGTAGGTGCTGTCCGCTCCGTATACATACAATCCTCCATAGCCGGTCTTGGCCATGGAAACCGTATAGGACTTCCCGGCGGTGGTCCCGGAGTACCTGTAGTAGCTGGTGGTGGAATCCACCGAGGCCGAGTACGGCAGGAGCACTGCCGTGAGGGCTACCGGCGAGCTCGGGCTGCCCTGGGACACGTTGGTGGAGGGCGCCTCCTCAATGGTGAATGAGGAGCCGTACTGGCGGGCCGAGTTACCCGAAGCGGAGAATGGCATGGCCTTGATGACGAGAGTTCCGTCGGCAGGCGTGGTCACCGCCAGGGAAAGCTGACCTCCAGCGTCCAGTTGGGTGGTCTGTTGCAGCAGGTTGGCCCCGCTGTCGTAGATATAGAAAATCGCATAGGGATTTCCGGTGTTGGTGAAGGTGAGCACATGCCCGCTGCCGGCCGCCGCGCTCAGGGAGTAGAAGCTCTCCGTGGAGTCCACCGTGCCGTTGAAGGGGTTGGAGGCCAGGTCAAGGGGCGTGGCCAGCGTGCCCTGCTTCAGGTTGGTGCTCTCCGTGGCGGTAAGGGTGTACGAGGAACCGTTGCTGCCGTATACGACCACCAGCAGTTCGGTGGTTCCGGCGGGCACGGTGGCCGTACAGGCCATCTTTGGTGCGATGGTGACCCCGGTGCAATACGTGGTGGTGTTTCCGAGATTCTTGACGTATAAGGATGCCGGATTTTCCACATAATTGGTCAGTGCCACGGATACCGCGGTGTTCTCGGTGACGCTCAGTGAGTAGTAACTGCTGCCTTCCACACCCACCTGTCCCTCGTGCGTGCCGGTCACGGAAATGGGCGAGCCAATGGAGCCTTCACTGGTGTAAGTGGGAATTTCCCGCACCGTGAGCAGGAAGGGCGTGCCGATGGTGCTGGTGGTTTGTACCTCCACATCCAGCGTGATATCGGCGGCGCTGGCCTGCAACAGGCAGCCGGAGAAGGTGCTGGACCACCCGCCCCAGCAGGTATCGCTGTTATGGGAACCCATCACCTGTGCTCCCTGCTCCAGGCCGGAGATGAAGACCTCGTACAACACGCCGGTGTTGATGGATACCCGGTAATAGCTGTAGCCGTAATAACCGGCGAGCTTGGAAACCTGGCCCTGGTAATCGGTCACGGGGGCGGTGCCCAGGTTCACGATCGAACCGTCTCCCTCGGTGACCCAGATCTGCTCCACCTTCAGGCTGTATTCACTGCCAAGGGTGTAGGGGCCGTCCACCTTGATGTGCAGGAAGCTGTTTCCGATGGTGCCGTCCACGGCCTTGACGTCACAACGCTCGTCATTGGTGACTGTGTTTTTGCTGGAGCAATCGGCCGGCGGGCTGAGATTCCAGGGGAAATCATCGGTGACGTACAGGTCCGCGTCCCCGGTCTGGTTCAGCAGGGATACCCGGTAGGTGTAGCCCGGCTCCACGGCCACCTTGTAGTAGCTGTAGCCCATGCTGACGCTTCCGGCATATGTCACGGACTTGTTGGCGGGGCTGAGTTCCTGTCCCGGATTGATATCCAGGGGTGAGGCCAGTTCGCCCTCGGCCACCGGGCCGCTGTCCACGGTGAGGGTGTAGCCCGATCCATTGAAGGAGTCAATTCCCCTTACCCGGATCAGCATTTTGTCCGTGGTGGCCCCGGTGCCGCCTTCAAAGACTGCGTCCAGGGTGGAGTGGCCGGAAGCAGAACAGCAAATACTGGACCAGGTAATCGGAATTCCTCCTGAGCCCTCGCTGACATCCAAATAAACATTATAGGGAACAACAGCCGTGATTCCGGACAGGCTTACGGTGTAATAAGTGTTGGGATCAACCGTGAGCATGTAGTAGCTGTCCCCATGGCCCACCTGGCCGCTGTTGTAGACCACGGGGAAGGTGCTGCTGTCCAGGGTGATCGGAACATCCAGCGTACCCTCGTCCTGGTAGCCGGTGTTTGCCGCCAGGGTAAAGGTGGCTCCGTCCAGGGTTTTGTCAGACAACTCTGCTCTTATGTAGAGCAGGTTACCCGTGGTGGTCAGGGTCACATGGTGGTCGTTGCCGGAATATGTCTGCGCGTGCGGGATTATTACTCCAGTAAAGCCCTCACCTGAGTATATTGTGAGAACCATCTCCTCGGTGGCTCCCGAAGTGAGAATCTCGTAGGTCGATCCGGCGTCTACCGAAAGCACGTAATAGCTGTACTGCTGTTGCACCTGGCCGCCGGTGTAGTTCAGGGGGGTGCCGGCGGGGGCGCTGCCCAGGTGCACAGGGGCATCAATGGCGCCCACGTTGGCCGGGGCGTTGACCACCTCCAGGGTATAATAGGCCCCGCCGATGTTGCCCCCGGTAGTGAAAACTAAAATTTTTGCCAGGGCATCCTTGGCTGTGAACAGACAGCTGGTTGTGACTGCATTAGAACAGACCTCAACTCCGCCGGTGCTGGCGGCAAAGGCAAGGCTGGTGGCGCTGGGATTGGAAATGGAGATTTTGTAGCCCACGCCGGGGGTGGTGTCGAAGGAGTAGTAGCTTGTGTATGTGTAAAGAGCGTGTTTGCCATCGCTCACCTGCCCGGTAAAACTGATGGGAAGGGCGCTGCCCAGGTCTATGGGGTTGGCGTTGGTACCCTCGTCGGCCGGGGCCGTGGTTACTGCCAGGGTGTGCCTAATGCCGGTATCTGCGTAGGAGTAGTCCGAAACCGTAAGGAACATCTCGGAGCCCGGGGCCTTCAGCAGGCAGTTCTCATTTGCATCGGTGTATCCATCAGAAACTTCACAGACCGGCGTGGTGAAGGCGCTGTCGGAATACACATGCAGGCCGTATTTGCTGCTGCTGGTCACCTTGAACCGGTAGCCGGTGCCGGGGGTGACTCCCACCTTGTAATAGGATTTGCCGTACTGGCTCACTTGGCCATCATAGCTAAGGGGTTCCGGGCCCAGATTGACCGGATTGGCCGCTGTGCCCTCGTTCACGTTGCCCGCCACCACCTTGATCTGGAAGTAGCTGCCCGCGGTGGTATTGGCTCCGTCCACCGAGAAGTACACCGGGGAGGTTTCCGGGATGATGGTGCAGACCTCGCTGGCGGTGCCCGCGTTGTCGCTGGTGCACTCCAGGGTGGTGAACATGTCCGAATACAGGCTCAGGGAAACATCAGCGCTCACCGGAACGATGGTGATGGTGTAGCCGGTGCCGGGGGTTACCGTAATCTCATAGTAGCTGGTGGTTTCATCCACCTGGCCCTGCTTGTTGATGCCGCTGTCACCGGTGCCAACCTGCTCGGGCTCGGTGAGGCTTCCCTGGGCCTTCGGCGGAGGCAGGGTAGTCTCTTCCTCTTCTTCACCGCCGCATCCGGTGAGCGTTATCATCAGGGATGCAACGAACAATACCGCGAGAATTGATTTCAGCTTGATCAACATGGCCCTTCTCCTGATTATTGAATGAACCGTATGAATATTTACGGTGTGCTTTTGCCCAAAAAAGTCAGGGATAAGAAATCCCTGCGGAAAAGCGTCGTGTTTTCAACCGCTAATTCCCGCTTTTTAGTTCCCCGTTCAGAATAAAAAAACAAAATATTCTGAAAATTATACCCAGAATATTCTCGGAATGCAAAAAGAGAAAAAGGCAAAAAGGAGGGATAATTGATTTTTGTTAAATAAAACTGGCGGTGGGGCCGTGGGAACAAGGGCTATAGTTCAATGCTGGCCGAGGCCTTGATCTCAACGCTTTCCGCTGCGCCCTGGCTTTCCGCGTAGGCCGCTTCCACATCGTCCTTGCTGATGGATACCCGGAGGGTCCCGGATGTTACGCCGGTACAATCGGTGGTGGTGGCGGTGATGGTGTATTTGACCTGGGAGTCGGTGTCGTAGCTGGCGGTGAAGGACTGGATCCAACCGGAGGAAACGGTGGCGGTGGTGGTGGAATCACCGCCGGCGTTGGTGTAGGTGACGGATGACCCGCTGCAATCCGAGGTGAGGTCGTAGGTGATCTTCACCTCGTCTTCCGCCGGGGCGCAGGCCGCCAGCAGCAATGTAATAACCAGCATTGCGGTAGCCAGCGGTGTGGCTGCCAGCGGGGCCCGCGTAATCTGTCGTTTCAGCCACGCCGTGGCGAGTACTCCGGTTGTTCTTGCTTTCATCTGTGTTCCCATCGGTTTTATCAGGGGCCGGCTTACGCCCCGGCCAATACCCCCCGGCGTTATGCCGTGCTCCGATTTCAGCGGCTGCATATACTTGTTTCTAACCCATCCCGGGCCGGAAGGAAACCAGGAGGCTCACTCAGTATTTCCAGAGTATTCCCGGAGTGTCTCTGCGCTGTTTTCCTGCGCTGTTTTCCTGCGCTGTGTTCCTGCGCTGTGTTCCTGTGCGGTGCTTCCATAACGCTCATACAGAGCAGTCAAACGGGAAAAAAGCCGCCGGGTGCGCCTGCCTATATGGAGAAATATTGAAATCAGCACCCGGGGGCCTTGAAAACAGGAACAAAGACAGGGGGAAACTCGTCAAAATAAACAGGACATTTGCACAATTTTTTGTAAAAGCCCCCTTTCCGGGACAGGAAAAAAAAGAAACCGGTCAGATGAAAACAGAACCTTTTGGAAAACGGTATCAAACGAATCTCGAGACTCCGGGCCAGCGCCAGCTGCTGTCCGCCGGATTTTCTGTCGTAATATCAGCCGGGTCGGCCTCCTGGTTCACAGCCGGGCTGGCGCTGCTGGCGCTCACGGTGTTTTCGTTTATTTCAGGCCCGGAACATGCCCTGGCCCAGGAACGCTTCACCCTGACCGGGGCCTCCAGCAACAATTTCCCCCCCATCAATTTTCTCAACCAGGAAAATGAGCTGGATGGCTTTGGCCGGGCTCTTGCCGAGGCGGTGGTGCGCGAGGCGGGGGGAAAACTCAACAGCATCCACTCTCCGTTCTGGAAGGATGTGACGGACTGGCTGGACAGGGGCGAGGCCGATTTTATCCATGATACGGGCTATACCCCGGAGCGCGAGAGCCAGTTTGACTTCACCAAGCCCATCCTGAGCATGAACGAGGTGATATTCGTCCAGGAAAACCGTTACGACATCCTTTCGTTCAATGATCTCAAGGGAAAAACGGTGGCCTGCATTGAAAACCATATCACCCATCACTATCTGAAGCGGTTTCCCGAGATAAAGTGCCGGACCGAAACCACCCCCCTGAGGGGGCTCTACGCTCTGGTGGAGGGCAACGTGGATGCCTTTGTGTATCCGGAGGAGATCGTGCGCTTTCTGGCTCAGAAAATGCGGATGAGCAACCGGGTCAAGGTGGAGGGAGAACCCCTGCGGACCCTGCACTGGGCCATGACGGTAAAAAAAGGCAACCGTGAGGTGCTGGACCTGCTTAACCTGGGTCTGGAGCGTGTCCGGCAAAGTGGTGAGTACCAGGTTATTTATGAACGGTTCTTTGGCCGGTCGCTGCTGGCCGGATACACCAGGGACGAGGTGCTGCTGGTGGTGGGCCTGTCGGTGATGGTGTCCCTGCTGGTGGGCGGACTGGGCATCATGACGTTATTCATGCGACGGCTGCGCGCTTCCAGGTCAGAGCTGAAGAAAAGCCTGCACATGATCAGGGAGGTGGACGCCGAACTCAAGGAGAGCGAGGACCGGTTCCGCCGGCTGGTGGAAACGACTCCGCACGGCATATTCAACGTGGATATCAACGGGCTGATTCTTTACAGCAATCCGGCTCACCACTCTATCTACGGCTATGGGCCCGGCCAGCTGATCGGCCGGGGGATTGACGATCTGTATCCCGGTATCAACGGCGAGGTCAGGGCCTCGGATTATTTCCGGAGTCTCATGAAGGGGATGCAGACCCAGGACAGTTTTGAATGCACAGTGAAAACCAGGGCCGGGAAAATGGTCGATATCCGCACCGACTGGTCATACCGGTATTCCCCGGAGGGCAAGATCAACGGCCTGGTCTGCGTGGTAACCAATGTGACCGAGGAGAACCTGGCCCGCGAGGCAACCCGCAGGCACCGCATATCGCTGGAGATAGTCCAGGGGCTTTCCAGCGTGGGAAGCTGGGACTGGGATATTACCAGGGGAGACCTGAAGTGGTCCAAGGAGGTCTTCCGGATCTTCGGACTTGAGCCCATGTCGCTCAATCCCACATATGAGGCTTTTTTCCAGTATGTGCATCCCGATGATCAGAATGCAGTCAACTCTTCCATCAAGGAAGCCTTGAAAACCGGAAATCCCTTCAGGATTGAGCACCGTGTTATGCGGGCAGACGGGGATATCCGCTTCGTGCTGGCCCAGGGCAAGCTGTTCGTTGATTCCATGGGTGAGCCGGTACGCATGCTGGGCGCCCTGCAGGACGTCACGGATATAAAACATGCCGAAAAGGAACTGCGCAAGTTCAACGAGCAACTGGAGCAAAGGGTTGAAAAGAGGACCGAGGAACTTAACCGGGAGAGAAACTTCATAGCCACCGTTCTGGATACCGAGGAGGCCCTGGTGCTGGTGCTGGACAGCCAGGGAAAAATCGTGCGGTTCAACCGGGCCTGCGAGCAGCTTACCGGATACTCCCGGGAAGAAATCATGGGGCACAAGGTCTGGGACTTCCTGTTGCCGCAGGAGGTGATTCCCAATGTGATGAATGTGTTCAGTAGCCTGGCGGCGGGAGACTTCCCCAACCAGTATGAGAACGAATGGGTGACCCGTGATGGGGGGCGCCGGTTGATAGCCTGGCGCAACAGCGCCATTCTCGATACGACCGGCAAAGTCAGGTTTGTCATCGCCACCGGGCTCGATATAACCCAGACCCGCGCGGCCGAGGTGGAGTTGGCCGAGGCCCGCTCGCGGCTGGAGTACCTGGTGAGAAACAGCCCGGCTGTGATATATGCGGCCAGCGCCGAACCCGGTGTGGGAGCAACCTATATCAGCTCCAACGTGCGGGACCTGCTGGGCTATGAATCCGACGAACTGTTGTCCGACCCGGACTTTCTGAAAAAGTCCATCCACCCCGATGACCTGGGCAAGGTTGAGCAGCAGTACCCGGAGATATCAACCCAGGGACAGGTGATTTATGAGTACCGCATAAAGCGCAAGGACGGCACTTATGTCTGGGTCCGGGACAGCCTCTTGCTTATCAGCGATGAAGAGGGCAGCCCCCGCGAGGTGGTGGGGGTCTGGCTTGATGTTACCGGCAAGGTCAAGGCCGAACAGGAGCTGGCCCGGGCCAATGAGGAGCTTCTCAAGCAGCAGAAACTTGCGGCGCTGGGGCAGTTGACGGCCACTGTCAGCCATGAGCTGCGCAATCCGCTGGGAACAATCAAGACCTCGCTTTTCACGGTCAGGGAAAGGGTCAGGACAGGCAAGGTGAATGAACTGGATAAGCCGCTGGAAAGGATGGACCGCAATATCCAGCGCTGCGACAATATTATCACCGATCTGCTCGACTATACCCGCACCCGTCCGCCGAACCTGATGGAAACAAATCTGGATGACTGGATGGAGGAACTGCTGGAGGAACAGAAGTTCCCTCCCTGGATAAAGGTCAGGCATTACTCGGGCACCAGGGGGCTGACATTTTCCCTGGACAGGGATCATCTCCGCCGGGCCGTTGTGAACCTTTGCGAAAACAGCGTCCAGGCCATGAGCCAGGCCCGCAAGGCCATTGGCCAGAAAAACCCCGATGGGGAAGAGAACAGCCTCAACGGAAAGCAGGGGAAGAATGCCTGGCGGCTGAGCATTAAAACGAAAAAGGAAAACGGGCGGTTGCGCATCTCCATCAGCGATACCGGGCCGGGAATTCCTGATGATGTGCTGCCCAAGGTATTTGAACCCATGTTCAGCACCAAGAATTTCGGGGTGGGGCTGGGTCTTCCCATAGTACGCCAGATGATGGAGCAGGATGGCGGAGGGGTTGAAATTCATACCAGTTCGGGACAGGGAACCACGGCGGAAATCTGGCTTCCCTTCAACAGCGAGAAGGATGTGGCATGAGCGTGAACAGGAAAATACTGGTGGTGGATGATGATCTGGACCTGGCCGAAAGCGTGGCGGAGATCCTAGAGCTGCAGGGATATCAGGCCTCGATTGCGGAAAACGGCCAGGAGGCACTGCGGTTGTTCAGCCGGGAAAAATACTCCCTGGTGCTGGTGGACGTGAAGATGCCGGGCATCAGCGGGGTGGAGGTTTTCCTGCGAATGTTCCAGGCGAACAAGGAAATACCGGTGCTGCTGATGAGCGCGTTTTCCGAAAAGGATCTGCTTGAACAGGCTGTCAGGGAAGGTGTCTCCGTGGTTGTGCCCAAGCCTTTCAATCCGGAACACATTTTGCGAATGGTGGATGTTTTGCTCAAGGGCAAGTCAGGCGCCAGACTGCTGGTGATGGATGATGACCGGGACCATCTGGCCAGCACCTCGGAAGTCCTTTTGTCCAGGGGCTACCGGGTGGATATGGCTCTCACTGGCCAGGAGGCCCTGAAAAAGGCCGGCAGCAGGAACTACGACCTCTTGCTGCTGGACTTTGTGCTGGACGACATGACAGGAGGCGAGGCCCTGAGCCGGTTGCGTTCGCAAGGGGTCCAGGCGCCGGTATGTTTCATGACTGCGTTTTTGGAGGAGATGAAGAAAAAGACCGCAGCCCTGGATATGCGTGACGTGTTGCGCAAGCCATTCAAGCCGGAACTGCTTGTGAGCACCGTTGATGAGATCACCGGAGGGGAGAATCCGGGTGGTAAAGGGAGCTAAGGTGTCTGCCTGTCCCTGCCGGCCCCTTGCCGTTCCAGGTGAGGGGGGTATTCAGCGGGTAGTTTGCATTGAATCGTATTTTTGAAGGGTGAACCATGGAAAAGAGCAAGGTGGAACACAAAAAACAGGTGCTGATAGTTGATGACGATCCTGATTTCGCCGATGCGCTGGCCGAGGTTTTCCAGTCGCTGGGCTATGATGTGATCACCGCAAACTCATTCCAGGACGGCCTCAGGGTGGCCCGTGAACAAAAGCCCATGGTGGCTTTTGTGGATGTGCAGCTGGGCACGGAGCGCGGCACCGGGATGGTGCCCCTGTTGCTGAAGGACAACCCGGATATGCTGTGCCTTGTCATGACGGCCTATACCGATGCCGATACGGTGATCGAGGCTCTCAAGGCCGGCGCATATGACTACCTGAGAAAACCCATCGACCTGTACGATGTCCAGCGGACTCTGGAAAGAAGCTTCGATGTGTTGCAGCTGAGGGAGGATAACAGCCAGGCTGTGAAAAACCTGCGCGACAGCGAACAGCGATACCGCAGCCTGGTGGAAGGCATCCCCCAGGGCATGCTGATTCACTCCAACGGCCGGCCTCTTTTCGTCAACCCGGAGTTCGTCAGAATATTCGGCTATGGCTCCATGAAGGAGGTTCTGGAGCTGAAGAAACTGGATATGCTGTTTGAAAATCCGCTGGAAGTGATGTCCCTGGCCACCAAAACGGCCCAGCTTCAGGACAGCGGTCCCGGCAAGGACGAAAGCGAGGACATGGTATCGGCCTATAAGGGCATGAGAAAGGATGGAAGCGAAGTCTGGTTCGAGCGGTTCCCGCAACCCATCCTGTGGGAAGGGCAGGCCGCCGAGCTGGTGTCGTTTCTGGATGTGAGCGAACGAATCAAGCTGGAGGAACAGCTGAGGCATTCCCAGAAGCTGGACGCGGTGGGGTATCTGGCCAGCGGGGTGGCCCATGACTTCAACAACCTCCTCCAGATCATCCGGGGATACGCCGAACTGGGCCTGAAGAGAAGCGGCGGCGATGAAAAACTTGTCGATGTCATGAACAAGGTCATGGACGCGGCGGAAAAAGGCGGCAGCCTCACGCGGCAGTTGCTGGCCTTCAGCCGCAAGGAGGTGATGAAGCTCAAGAGCCTCAATCTGCATGAGCTCACCGCCAATCTTGTGAAAATGCTCAAAAGGATCATCGGCGAGGATATCGAGCTGAGCCTGATTTTTCCCGATGACCTGCCGCGTCTGCAGGCCGACCCGGGCATGATTGAGCAGGTGCTTCTGAACCTTTGCGTGAACGCCAGGGACGCCATGCCCGATGGCGGACGGTTGGTAATCGAGGCCGAAAAGGTGGTGGTGGACCAGGACTACCGCAAGGTGAATCCCTGGGCCCGTGAGAAGCATTATGTCCAGCTTTCGGTGACCGATACAGGAACGGGCATGAGCCCGGAAGTGCTGGAAAAGGTTTTCGAGCCTTTCTTCACCACCAAGAAACTGGGCCGGGGCACCGGTCTGGGGCTCTCGGTCGCCTATGGAATCATCAAGCAGCACAGGGGGTTCATCTCTGTGTACAGCGAGGAGGGCCTGGGCACCACCTTCAGGATTTACCTGCCGGCCGAGTTCAACCCCCGGGAGCAGCAGGAGGAAAATGCCG
>JAOUPZ010000388.1 GCA_029879595.1 Deltaproteobacteria bacterium
GGCCAGAACTCCTCCGGCGGCGCTCCGGGGCAGGGGCTCGCCTCCGCGTTCCAGGGCCTCCTTCACCAGTTCCAGGGCTTCCGCCGGTCTGCCGGAACGCCTGGCCACCCAGGCGGAGAGCCTGAGCACCTCCAGTTCGTCACCCGGTTCCAGATCTGCGCTGTCCAGGCTGTCCAGGATTCTGCCGGCCCGTTCGTAGCGCCCCAGCATGGCCTGGGCCGTGCTGCCGGCCAGCAGCAGGGGCAGCCGGCGCGGATCATTGGAAAGCAGGGGGCCCAGCGCATCCATCCAGAAGGCCAGGGCGTGCAGGGCCTGCACGGACCCGGCGGCCCGGGCCGCTGTGAGCCCCTGATCCAGCAGGGAGTCGTTATCCCCGGCGGCCAGGAAATGCAGCGCCGTCTGGTGGTGCATTCTCAGTGGGGGGACAGGCCCGCCGCGGTCCATGGTCCGGGCGGCCAGGATATGCAGCCGCTGGCGCTGGGCGCCGGTGACCGTTCCCAGCACGGCCTGATGAAGCAGTGGGTGTGCAAACCGGAACCCTCCGCCCCCCCTCGCCAGCAGGCCCTCTTCCACGGCGCACTCCAGCAGTTCCAGCAGCAGCAGGGGCGGATGCTGCTCAAGGAGGGGCTGCAGGCGCTCCACGGTGAAGGTGGAATGCAGCACGGCGGCGGCCTGAAGCGTCTGCAGCACATCACGCGGCAGCAGTTCCACCCGCAGGTTGAGCAGCGCCCGGAGGCTGTCCGGCCAGGGTGCAGACCGGGCCTGTTCCTGGTCAAAGCGCCAGGGAGGGCCGGGTTCATCAGGGGCGGCGCGGCGCAGCCAGCCCCGGGCGGCAAGTATCCGCAGGCCCGTTTCCAATGCCAGCGGATGTCCGCCGTGGGCTCCGCCCAGCCAGGCGGCCAGTTGTCCGCTCAGTCCGGTTTCGGTGACACCCGCCCCCCCCGGCCGGGAACCCGCTTCCCAGGGCAGCCCCAGGCAGTCGGAGATCATGAGCCGGGTCTGCGATTCGTTGAGGCCGGGCAGTTCCACCCAGCGCACCTGATCCCCCCGGGGCATTGAGTCCAGCCAGCGCTGGAATCTCCCTGCGGAACCAGCCCCGCCGGAGGCCGCCGTCTGGCCGTGCGCCGCCGGGCCGTCCGTCTCCTGGTCGTCACCCGGCACGGCAAGGGATTCGCCCCCGGTGGCCGGCAAGGGAGGGGAGTGGTCCACCACCACCAGTGCGGGGCGGTTCTTCATGCGGTGGGCCAGCAGCCTCAGCCAGTCTACGGAGTCCGCGTCGGCCCCCGAGGCCCCGTTCAACCACAGCACCACCGGCGCGCCCTTCTCTCCCGGAGCCAGCAGCACCGAGCACAGCAGGTTCATGTAACGGTGGCGCTGGCGCTCCATGGGCACGGGGGGCTGTTCGCCCAGGGAGGAAACCATGGGCCCCAGGGCGGGCAGTATTGATTTGAGCACCACTCCGTCGTTGCCGACTCCGGCCCGCAGCCGGTCGGCCAGTTCCTCCCGCCTTGAGGCACCGATGTGGGCCCAGCGTCTGACCAGGCTTTCCAGCAGTGACAGTGGCAGTGCATAGGGCGGGTTGAATGCGCCCATGGTGGAGTCGCCCCGCAGCACCAGAGCCCGGGCGGACTCCCAGGATGAGGCCATTTCCTCCAGCAGGCGGCGGCGGCCCATGCCCGCGGGGCCGTTGAGCACCACCATGGTTCCCCGGCCTGCGGATGCGTCATCAAGAGCGGCCTGGATGGCCTGCCGCGCGGTCTGCCTGCCCACCAGCGCCCGTCCCGGAGACATGAATCCGCCGATATATGCGGCGGGCTCGCCGGGGGCACCTTGGCCCGCGGAAGAACCGCCGGCGGGGCGGGCCCACGATTCCAGTTCGCTCAGCACGGCAAAAGCGTTGGGCGGGCGCTCCCGGGGCTGGCGGGCCGTCAGCCGGGCCACTATCTCCGCAATGCGCGGGGGCAGCCCGGAGTTCAGGTTGCGCAGGTCGGGGGGGGAGGACCCCAGATGCTGATGGTGGATGCTGCGGGCGTCTGTTCCGGTGAAGGGCAGCCGGCCGGCCAGCAGGGGATAGGCGATCATCCCCAGGGCGTAGAAGTCGGCCCGGCCGTCGGCGGCGGATTCCAGCCAGGGGGTCTGCTCCGGAGCACGGTACATGGCCTCCTGCGGTCCGTCGGTATCCGCTCCGTAAAGCAGGCTCCGCCCCGGGTCTGTGAGCACGGCCTGAATTACTCCCTCCTCGCGGGACAGCAGTATGTTCGCGGGCCTCACCCCGTGATGATACACCCCCTTGCCGTGCAGACGGCCCAGGGCCTGGGCCACCTGTTGCAGTACCAGCAGGGCTTCCTCCGGGGGCAACGGCCCCTGGTTGAGAACCTCTTCCAGCGATTGTCCGGGGTAGTAGGGGAGTACCTGATAGACACCACCCGGCGCGGCACCTGTTTCCAGGGGCAGCAGCAGATTCGGGTGGTCGGCGCCCTCAAGGCGCTTCAGCAGGTGGGCGTAGCGTAGTCCGGTGCCGCTTTCCAGGCTGGCGCCCGGAATGATCTTCACGGCCAGCATCTCTCCCGTGGAGTCGTCTGTGGCCAGATACAGCGTGCCCCGGGCAGTGGCGAACAGCTCCTGCTCCAGGTGATAGCGATTGTTTATCTTCGTGCCCAGCATGGCCCATCCCTGGCGGACTGGAGACACCGCTTTGGAGGTTGCCGGGCCTGGGCCCGCGCCGGAACCTTCCTGGTTCCGCCCTCCGGTTGAATTAATTATCAATATCAGAGTACAGGCGCATTTTCAAACTTTTCCGGCACGTTTTCCTGATTCTTTTTTTTGCGCCGTGCAGGCACGTTGGCGGGCAGACGTACCCACATGGTTGAACACAATGCCGAAG
>JAOUPZ010000389.1 GCA_029879595.1 Deltaproteobacteria bacterium
GGGGGCCAGCGGATGCAATCCCATCAGCGGAGACATTTCCATAGGCGTCCAGGGGTTCCTGGTGGAAAACGGCCAGCGCAAACAGCCTGTGGACAGCGTGACCATCGCGGGGAATTTTTACGACCTTCTGATGAACATAACGGCCAGGGGCGATATCTACCAGCCCAACCTGAGCAGCAGGTTCATTCCTCCCCTGCTGGTTGATGGTTTTACCATATCCGGGTAAAATGCAGTCAGAAGTAAGCGAAACGTACATTTGCGGACATTCGCCAATACAAGGGCTCAAAGCCCGGAATTCCGCCCCCGGGCAGGATCGGACAACCGGGGCAGGCAGGACCCAAAAGCCTCGCCCTGATCGCCGGACATGAATATAACAAGGATAAACTGGAACGGATGGAATCCAGGACCAAAACAACGAAACACAACAAATCAGAACAGGGGAGACACCACCACGCGGATGAACGGCTGGAGGCCCGGGCAGTACTCGAACATGGCATAAAGGCCCAACAGATACATCCCAACGTGCTGTTCATCTGCCACCGCCTGGTGGAACAGGGATACACGGCGCTGATAGTGGGTGGCGCGGTGCGGGATCTCCTGCTGGGGCGCTCACCCAAGGATTTCGATCTGGTGACCTCGGCCCGGCCGGAAAAGGTCAAGACCATGTTCCGCAACGCCCGGCTCATCGGACGCCGCTTCAAGCTGGCCGAACTGCGCTTTCCCAGCATGTCGGTGGAGGTGGCCACCTTCCGCAGCGAGCCTCAGGTTTCCAGCAACGGCATGATCAAGCGTGACAACCGTTACGGCACACCCGAGGAGGACGCCTTCCGCAGGGACTTCACCATCAACGCCCTCAGCTTCGACCCACTCACCCTGGAGCTTTTCGACTATGTGGGCGGCCTTCAGGATGTCCGGTCGGGCCGGGTGCGTACCATCAAGCCTCCGGGCGAGTCCATCCAGGAGGACCCGGTACGGATGCTGAGGGCGGTGCGTTTCAAGATGCGCCTCGGATTCCAGATGGACTCCCTGCTGGAAAAGGAAATCCGCGCCAATGTGCGGCTGCTGGGCAATGTGACCCGCCACCGGCTGGCCGAGGAAACCCAGCGCTTTTTAACCCGGGCCAACGCAGAGCCCATGTACGGAGAGTTCGCCCGGCTGGGGCTGCTCAAGCCGCTCCTGCATATGAAGTCCCAGCCCTGGTTTTTCTCCCAGGAGGCTCAGCGCGACCCCCTGCCGGTGCTGGGCCCGCTGCTCAAACGGATGGACGAGTGGCTGGGAAGCGGTCGCGAGACCCCTCCAGCCACCGTGGCTCAACTGGCTCTGCTGCTCACCCTGTCGGAGCCCGGCGTTTGGAAGGCGCTGTTCCCCGGTGCCGGGGGCAAAAAAGGCGCCGCACCATCCGCAAACTTCTGGCAGAAACTCTCCGGGTTCCTGTCCGACTGGGGAATGCTGAATGGGCAGGTTGAACCGGCGGTCAGGATACTCAAGGCGGCGGAAATGCTTCAGCGGGCCGGATGCGGGGACGCAGCCGCCAGGGGAGACGCAGCGCCCGGAGACGACACCCCGGGAATCCGTGAGGGCTGGCTGCTGCTGGCCATGCTCAAGGAGCCGTTGCGAATTGACGGGGGCTACCTTGAGGCTGGCCTGAGCCGGCTGGATGAGTTGCCTGACTTGCCCATATTGGACCACCCCCGCCCCCAGGGCCGTACAAAATCCAGGAAAAAACGCCGACCCAGCGGCCGTCAAAGGGGCCGCGACCGGAACCGCAAACCATCCGCCGAAGAACTCTCCCCTGATTTTTGATCTTCACCCCCGGCACCCCGTCCTTCATATCCGGACCCGGCGCAACCCGCCCCGGTTCCTTTTTTTCATGGCATCCACACCTGAAATGAAGTATTACAATACACAGGAACGAAGGTTGAAGTTTCAGAAATACCCAGGGACGTCCATGTCTTGCGGCGGGCCTTGTCGCAATACACCGGCGTTCAAAAGATCGGGTTAAACGGGGAAATCCCAAGTTTGGAAAAAAGGAATGTTTAAAAAACTGCTGGCACCATCAGGGTTTAAAATATCACTGGGGATAACCTTGGTTATCCTCGGGCTTTATATTTTCAATGTTTACAATCCATACGGCAGCTTCCTGAACCTGCTGGACAAGAAGTGGGTGGATTTCATCGTGAAGGAACGGGATGTCCAGCCCCACACTTCAGAAGTGGTTATCGCCACCATCGACACCAAAAGCGTGGACAAATACGGGCGCTGGCCCTGGCCCCGTTACCGGATGGCCGAAATGGTGGAGGCCCTCAACGGACACTACGGCGTAAGCACTATCGGCTTCGATATTGTGTTCTCCGAACCCGAGCATGACAGCGGACTGCGCCTTACGGATGACTACGAGAATGTCTTTTCCAAAATGGGCTTCTCCGATGAGTCAAAAAAGAAAAAATTCCTGCAGTACATGAAAAACGCCAAGTCCACCCTGGACGGAGACGGACGGCTGGGAAGAGCCCTGAGCATGGTGCCCAATACCATCCTGGGGTATTTCTTCTTCTCCAACACAGAGGGTGTGGAGCATATGAGCGAGGAGGAAAAAATCGCCTCCGCCGAACGCATCGCCGGCTCCGAGATTTCCCTGCTCCAGGGCAGCTTCACCAGGGGCTCCATTCCCCTGGGGGCAGTGGTGGAATCCAATATCAAGAAGATCTACGAAGGGGGCACCTATTCGGGCTTCTTCAACATCAATCCGGATGTGGAGGACGGCTCGGTACGCCGGGTGCACCTTTTGACCCAGTACGGCGAGAACATCTACCCATCGCTGGACCTGCAGATTCTCCGTCACTACTATGGGGCGGAAAACATCATCGTCGCCGCCGATG
>JAOUPZ010000391.1 GCA_029879595.1 Deltaproteobacteria bacterium
TCTGCCGGAAAAGATCAAGTCTCACCAAGTAGAACCAGGTGAAACCGCCTTTGAATGCCTGGAGCGGGCCGCCCGCATGAGGGGCGCTCTGCTTATCTCGACCGGGGCCGGGGCGGTGGAAATCACCCGGGCCGGGACGGATAGCATTGATACCGTACTGGAGCGCGGGGTGAACATCCTGGCAGCTCGGGGGCAGTTGTCCCACCGGGACAGGTTCTCCGAATATACCGTGCTGGGGCAAGCCGCTGGCGATGATTCTGGATTTGGTGTTGTGGCTTCCGAGCCTAAAGGAACCGCCCAGGATGCCGGAGTATCGCGCACCCGCCCTCTTACAGTCTTATCCGAATCACCCGGCGGGCTGGCCGATATGAAAACCCGCGCCGAATGGGAACGCGCCGTGCGGCTGGGCCGAAGCTCCCAGGTGGTTATCACGGTGCAAGGCTGGGAGCATTCCGGCGGGCTGTGGGAACCAAACACGCGGGTGAAAGTGCGGGATGACTGGCTTGGCCTGGACGAGGAACTGCTGCTGGCCGGGGTATCCCTTGTGCTGGACGACAATGGAAGCCGGGCCGAACTGACCCTGACCCGTCCCGAGGCCTTTGATCTGCTGCCGGTGCCTGAACCGTATGAAGGGAGTAGCTGGGAATGATTAAGGCGCTGAAAAACCTGCGCCGCCGCTTGTCTTTAATGGTTTCGCGGGGCGTGGTCAAACTGGTGGATGACAGCCTGAAGATGCAGGGTATGCAGCTGACCCTTTTGGCAGGGGAAGTGGCTGAAGCCGAGCGGTTCCAGCAATACGGATTTACTTCGGTGCCGTTGGACGGAGCTGAGGTGATAGCCCTGGCCGTAGGCGGCAACAGGGGACACATGGTGGTCATAGCCGCCGATGACCGGCGGTACAGGCCCACGGGTTTAGAGCCCGGAGATGTGGCCGCCTACAACTCCAGCGGGGCCTTGGTTTTGTTGACCGGCGGGCAGGTAAAGATAGGCGCCGGAGATCAGCCCCAGGTGCTGGGCAGCGGCCTGAAGACCTGCCTGGAAAAAATGGTGGATGAAATGATCCTGCTGTCCAGCGCCCCCACCACAATGGGTAAAGTGCTGGCACCAACGACCACCCTGGAGGCCCTGAAAACGGCCTTGGCCGACAACGCCGGAGACGGGGAAATCCGCTCCGAAAACAACTTCACCGGGAAATGACATGCCCACGGATTTGAACGCGATTAAGGCGGATATTGAGGCGGTGCAAAACGCCCCTACCAAAGAACAGGCTAGAACCCTGCTGGCCCAGGCCATCCAGAACGCTATCCAGAGCGCCTTGGTGGTTACCGACTCTGGCGCTCCGGATGGGGAACATACAGGGCATTTGGAATAAGAATGAAACTTTTTACGGAGAAAGAGAATAGTACGAAGCTGGAGTGCCTACCTTTTTGGTGGGCACTCCAATGCATCTCATGGGCAAGGTCTGAGCGTTATAATTTTCCCACAGCTTTTTCGATGATGTCAGAAAAATTAGCACTTTTCTTGGGGGGGGGCATAATCCTGTATGGGCCTTTATACCATCCTGCATTTACGGTGAACGGATTATTTGGCTTATTTCCTGGTTTTCTAAAGTATTGCTGCACGAGCCTTTCGACTTCAGCGGGTTCTTTGTCTTTTATCAAATATGTCGACTCGTCAACTTTTATAGCCCCTAGACTTTCTATCAGCCAATCTCGGAACTCATCACGTTCGTGCGAATCTTTATTTTTGAAGGTATATGTAATCAGAGTATCAGTCATATCGTTTAGTTTCATTTTTTACCTCTTTGAAATGATTTTGGTTTTATCCCCCAGCTCGAAACAGCATTCTAATGAAAAAAACACATCTCGATTGGGCGGTTTTTCGAAAAACACTGGTGGGAAATTCCCCTTTGGCCAGCATTTCCATTGTAACCGTGAGGCTGCTAGCAGTCAACCCACTGCGCTGCTAACAGCGTAAAAAGGTTTAATAATGGACTTGAAGCTGACCTGGAATGCCGAAAAGATGCTGGCCGATATCAGCCTGGCGGGGGCAGACCTGGCCACCGATGAGGGGCTGGAAACCGCCGTGCTGATCAGCCTGTTTACCGACCGCCGGGCCGAAGACGATGACGACCTGCCCGGCGATCCGCAAGATAAGCGGGGCTGGTGGGCTGATGCCTTCCAGGAAGACAAAATTGGATCTCGCTTATGGTTGTTGAGCCGTGCCAAAAGCACCACCGAAGTGCTGATCAAGGCTCGGGAATACGCCGAAGAAGCCCTGGCCTGGATGATTGCGGACGGGGTGGCCCGGGCCGTTAAAGCCACGGCTGAAAAGTCTGAAGACATGCTGGCGCTCAAGGTTGAAATCCACCGTCCGGACGGAAAAGCCCAGCAATACCGCTTTGAAGCGTTCTGGGAGGGAGCTTAAATGCCGTTTCAACGTCCCACTTTGCAAGAGCTGATAGACCGTGCTGCGGCGGACGTGGAAAGCCGCCTTCAAGGCGCTGATGCCCACCTGCGGCGGAGTGTTGTTCGCGGCCTTGCCATTGTACACGCCGGGGCCATGCACGGGGCATACGGACATCAGGCGTACCTGGCCAAGCAAATCCTGCCGGACAGCGCCGAGGGGGTATACCTGGCCCGGCATTCCCGGTTCTGGGGGGTTCTTCAAAAACAGGCCACCTTGGCCAGCGGCAATGTGATATTCACCGGTAGCAACGGCACCCTGATCGAGGCCGGGACGGTGCTGCAACGATCTGACGGGGCGCAGTACACCACCGATGCGGATGTGACGATTGTTGGGGGCGTGGCCACTGCTGCCGTCTCGGCTTCGGAGGCCGGAGCAGACGGGGATTGCTGGCCGCAACCC
>JAOUPZ010000390.1 GCA_029879595.1 Deltaproteobacteria bacterium
CCGTGGAGGTCAACGAATCCGGGGTGGTCGTGTTCTATGCCCCGGACCGCAAGTCACTGGAGCAGGCCCGCGAGAGAATCCTGGAGCTGGCTGGCAGCCTGAACGTGGGCGAGATTTATGAGGGCACTGTGGTTTCTGTGAAGGACTTCGGGGCCTTTGTGCGTGTCCGTGGCCAGGACGGGCTGGTGCATGTGTCGGAATGGGCTTCCACCAGGGTGGATAACATGACCGAACACGCCAAGGAAGGCGACAAGGTACGCATCAAGGTGCTGCCTCCGGACCGGCAGGGCCGACTGGCCCTTTCGCGCAAGGAAGCGCTCTGAGCCCCCGCCGGAGAATCCCGCTGGCGGGTGCCTGCTGATTTTCTGGCGGAATTATTGCTGAATGCGCGTGGCGGGAATTGCCGCCCGACATCCCATGTCGGGCATTACAACGTGTTCATCCATGTGTTGGAATGGCAATTATACCTTCTACCGGCCCTGGAGCCGGTCCCCCGAAAAGCTTCCGCTTATCCCCTGATAAACAATTTCAGTTAATCACGTCGGGCTTTATCAGCCACTTGGCCACTTCGTCCAGCGTCCGGGCGAATATGTGGGTGACGTAGCGCAGCTTTACCTCGTTGGCCACCATCTCGTCCATTTCCATGATGGCCTGCTCCGCAGCCTGGCTCACCCGCCGTTCAAACTCCGGGTTTCTGGCCAGCTGGTAATAATCCGACTTATGATTTTCCAAGTTCATGACATCCTCGGTGCTCTCAAGTATTGAATCTTTTTTTTTACCCCCTGCTGTTAATTCAGGTATCGGAGGCTGGCGGGAAAACTTGAGGAAATATCATGCGGCTTGTTTTGCCCGGCAGGGGTTGCCGGGCCAGGTACGCGCGGGAAACTACATATTTATGGCAATCAGCTCGAAGACCAGCGAGGACAGGGCCACCACGAACCCCCCCACCGACCAGTAGGCTCCAAAGCTGCCCCGGCGCCCCTGCAGGTCGTGCACCAGCAGGAACGAGGCATAAAACAGCCATACCACCAGGGGGATGATCTGACGCATGTTGAGCACCCGGACAGGCTGGGCCTTCAGCCCGGCCACCACCACCCCCAGCAGGATTCCGATGGAAAGAAAGAAGAACCCCAGGGCAATCAGCTTGTGGTTGTATTTTTCCAGCGTCCCCAGGGAGGGCAGCCGGGGACGTTCCAGGCTGGTGTGCTTGGTTTTGAGGTTGTGCTCCTGGTACAGGTACAGAATGCTCACCGCGCTGGCCAGGCCGAACAGGAGAATGCCCGTGAGTACAGTTATGATGTGGCTGAACAGCAGTTCCCAGCCACTCCCCACGCTTACCGGAGTGTGGCCGGCCTCGATAAGAGCGCCGGTGGAGGAAAAATAGGAGGTGAGCAGCAGGGCAATGGAAAGCGGCGGCAGGATCAGCCCGATCACCGAACCCTGCAGGCGGCGGATCAGGATGATGTTCACCACCACCACAACCCAACTGGAGGCGCTCAGCATCATGCTGGTGGTGTTCTGGTCGCCAAAGGCCACCGCCACCAGCACCAGTGTGTGTCCGCCCCAGCCCACCGCCAGCAGCCAGTCGCTCCACGGCTTGCGCTCGGTCTGATTGGACCAGAAATAGAGGAACTCGCCCAGCCAGCCGGCCAGGTAGAATCCTATGGGCAGAAAATTAAACGCTGAATGCATCCGTTTCCGTGGAACCTGGGTTTATCCGTAACTCCTGACTGGCTGCGCCGTGCTGTAACTGGCTGCGCCGTGCTGTAACTGGCTGCGCCGTGCTGTAACTGGCTGCGCCGTGCTCTCCGGCCC
The DNA here is from genome assembly GCA_029879595.1 of Deltaproteobacteria bacterium. Lineage (GTDB taxonomy): Bacteria > SAR324 > SAR324 > SAR324 > JACQKK01 > JAOUPZ01. The sequence continues at coordinate 1,816 of JAOUPZ010000390.1, forward strand.
TGAACTGCCTGTCTGCCGGAATCTGCATCATACGTCATCGGGGGCCGTCATGCCATCCCGGAAGCTCTCATCCCCGCAGGGCCTGTTCCGGCTGAACCTTCGAACAGGTTACCACTCAAAGATTATGTCAATGGTGCTGATCATTCAAGTGTCCCGCGCATTCAAAGTCAGCGGGCGGGCCCGCCTACCCCGGCAAGGACAATTCTCCGGAAGCCGCCCCCAGTCTGGCGGCAACGGCCGGTTGGTTTTCACCCCGCCAGCAGGTAAGATCAGCGTTGATTTGCCATGCCGGATAACAACGGCGCCCGGGCGATGTTTCCACGGCCCGGAAAAAAGTGTTGTGTGTTTTAGTATTGCCTGTTTTGTTTTCTTTTATTGGCATGACGCAGGCCTTTATTGAGCCCTGGCCGTTTAAACGGAAACACCGGCCGCCCCCGGATGCAGCTTAAAATCCTGCTCCGGGATTAACATGCGTGGTTGAAGCGAGGAAAAACCAATGAAGGTCAGGAAAGCCATCCGGCAGATGGAAACCTATTCCCCCCCGCTGGAAATGAGGGCCGAACGGGACTATCTCCTGCTGGATTTCAACGAATCCACCCAGGACCCTCCGCAGGTGGTGAACCAGGCCATTGCCGACTGCCTGGCCGCCGGGCGGCTCCGCAAATACCCCTCCTACAAGGGGCTGATCGACGGGCTTTCCCGTTATGTGGGCACGCCGGCGGAAAATCTTCTCATAACCAACGGTTCCGATTCCGCCATCCAGGTGATCATGCATGCCCTTTTGGAAGATGGCGACGAGGTGGTTTTTCCCCGTCCCGGATTCGCCATTTTCCGCACAACGGCGCTGACCATGGGGGCACAGATCGTCTCGCCCCTGTATCGGGAGCCGGAAATGGAATTTCCGCTGGAGGAAATCAAGGCGGCGGTTACCCCACGCACCCGGCTGATCGTGGTCATCAACCCCAACAACCCAACGGGAACCTCCCCCGGCCCGGGCCAGATAGAAGACCTGTTGAAAAGCTTCCCCGAGATATGTGTTCTTGTGGATGAGGC
>JAOUPZ010000392.1 GCA_029879595.1 Deltaproteobacteria bacterium
GCGGGCCCAAATTTTCCGGATGAAGTTTTCCGGGTGGAAGAACGGAATGAGGCTGATCCATAAAATCCGGAGGAGCACCGGCGGGAGAAGTTTCCTTTCCGCGCATCGCACTATGGGTGCCAGGGGTTCTATGGGTGCCAGGGGCTCCATTAGCACCATCGCCCTGCTTTCCGTCTGGTCGCTGCTGTTTTTGGGGGGATGCAACAGCCTGTTCTTCCAGCCGGACAGCCACAGGTATTTCAAGCCGGAGCAGTTCGGACTGTGGCATGAGGAGTTCCGGATTCCCGGACCCGCGGGAGACGAGCTCCATGGCTGGCACCTGCCCGCCCGGGGCGTGCAGAAGGGCACCGTCATTCACTTTCACGGCAATGGCGCCAACATCACCAATCACCTGTACTCGGTGCGCTGGCTGCCCTACAGCGGCTATTCGGTGTTCATGTTCGATTACCGGGGCTACGGGGAATCCCCCGGCGGGCCGTCGCGCCAGGGGCTGATCGACGACGGAGCGGCCCTGATCGAGTATGTGCGGTCCCTGCCCCAGGGGACCCCGGGCCGGATCATCGTGTACGGGCAGAGCCTGGGGGGGGCCATCGCGGTGGCCTCACTGGCCCAGGCGGGCACAAAGGACATCTCCGGGCTGGTGCTGGAGGGCGCGTTCCATTCCTACCGGGAGGTGGTGCGGCTGATCCTGGGGCGCTCCTGGATAACCTGGACCTTCCAGTACCCGGTGGCCTACCTGCTGTTCAATGACGACTACCGGCCGCTGGACTACCTGCCCCATATCAAGGACATGTCCCTGCTGGTGGTGCATGGGGGCAAGGACCGCACCGTGCCCATCGAGACCGGGCGCAAGCTCTATGAGGGCTTTCCGGGGGAGCACAAGCGCTTCTGGGAGGTTCCCGGCGCGGATCATCTGGGGATATTTTCCCCGGAGAACAGCCCCTGGCGGGAGGGCCTGCTGGAATGGATGGATGAACAGGTGGGCCCCCTGAATATTCCCGGATACCGCTGGGAGCCCCGCAGGCCGCGCTGGAGCCCGCCTCCGCCGCACCCCCGGGGGACGATGGCGCCCCCGGACTGATCAGTCCGTCGAAAGGGGCGCAAAGCGTTCGGCTTCCAGTTCCTCCAGCAGCCGGGTCAGCGGCCCGGCCAGTTCCTCGACCCGGTGGTGGCTGGTGCCCCGCTCCAGTTCGTAGGTGAGCACCAGCAGCCCGTTGGCCAGCCCAAAGGCCCCCAGGGCCCCCGGAGTGGGGTAGCCGATGGACAGGCGCCGCTCGATGCCCGCGGCCTCCGTGAAGCCGTCAATGGCCCGGTTGAGCCGCTCCGAAATCTCCCCGGCGGGGCGTTCCAGCTCCAGAAAGCTCTCCTTGTAGGAATGCAGGTTCACCACCGCCGCGGGTTTCAACACCTCCAGGGCTTTCAGAAAGGCCTGTGTTTCCGGCTCCGATGCCGGGGCCGGGCCGGGCGGATAGCGCGGGTTAAGGGGCTCGGGCGACCAGTCGGGTGCGGGCAGATTGCGGTTCAGGTCAACATTGTTGCGGTTCCAGCGCTGGCGCAGAAGCGCCCCGTCGGGATTGAGGCAGGGGATGAGGGCCGCCGGGCAGCCCCGGGCCAGCAGGAGGTGCGCCAGCAGGATCGCCTCGGACTCGTCGCCGTGCACGCCGCCCATCACCAGGGTGTTGGGGGAGCTTTTGCCGGGGGGCATAAACAGGCTGATGGAATTGCCCAGCACGGACCGCCCCAGTTCCCTGGACGGCTGGGCGGCGGGGTGCTCGTTCCAGGGCGGAGGGTCGGCCAAGAGGCCCATGGACGCATAGGGCAGCATCCGCTTGTCGGTGGTTCCCATGGCGGGTATTCCGTTTTATTTGGCCGCGCCGAAGGTTTCTTTGAACAGCTCGGCGATTGCCTGCTGACCGCTGTCCTCCAGGAAGCGCGTGCCCAGTCCGGCGAAATGCCGCCTTGTGATCAGCGGGTTCTGGTGGGGTTCCCAGTCGGTCTTCTGCCAGGAGAACCATCCCCCTTTTTTCTGGTCAAAGGTGAACAGCGGCTTGTTGCAGATTTTGGCGAACTCCGTGCCCCAGCCTGTGCCGCCCTTTACCGTCTGGTCGCCCTGTATCTCGCCGATCACGAAGACCTCCTCGCTGGTGTTGACGATATGAAACAGGGTCTGGAGGACCTTGCGGAAGGTATCCCCCTTCTGGGTGTAGTTCCGGTTGAGCAGCCGCGAAACATAGGTCAGGCTCACATCGCCCTTGAGAAGCTCCTCCCGGGACAGCTCGTGCAGGCCCCTGCTGCGCACGTTGTTGTGCCCCTCGAACGAGTAGTTGATCTCCTGCAGGCCGTATTGCTCGGCCAGCCGCCCGAACTCGGCCTCGGCCCCGTTGGTGGCCCCGCTGATCAGTGTGGTTTCCGCTGGATTCATATTCGCTGCCGCTCCCGTGGGTGATTGGCGCCGCCTCGGGCGGCCGGGTCTTTTCTTTCCGGCGGGGCTCCCTGGGCGGGCGGCGCACCGGATGGTGATCATTATCCGCACAGTCTAGCGGAAAACGCCCGGCCTGCGCAATCATCACCGGCGGCACGGGGGCATAGTGTGTAGTGCTGAGTGTGTAGTGCTGAGTGTGTAGTATATGGGGTCTGGAGGCGGATCAAAGATGGGGAGGGGGCCATAAACCCGAACAACTACAAGCCATCTCGAAATAAACAATTTGGGGGCTTTGCCCCCAAACCCCCAGCAGGGGCCATGGCCCCCTGAGCCTGCTTTAACGGAGCGGAACAATGTATGCCATTGTAATAATGGCTTTTGCAGAGGTGAAGGGGTTCGCCAACCCCTTCTGGGGGCTGCCGGGGGGGCAGCGCCCACCGGCCC
>JAOUPZ010000393.1 GCA_029879595.1 Deltaproteobacteria bacterium
CGGAGCCCGAGGATCTCTACACAGAGGCCGCCCGGGCCGTGTTTCAGGAGCTTGAAGGGAGCAGCCCTGTATCCAGGGCCCTGGAGGCGCTGCTGTTCCACCTGGACAACCGTGCCGCCACGCTGGAGCGGATGCTTTGCTCCATGCTGACCCGCCGGGATCAATGGCTGCGTCACCTGAGCCCTGACCCGAAGGGTGACAAGGACGCCGGAGGGTTGCGCCAGCGGTTGGAGCGGGCCCGGGCCGGTGTGATCCGGGAAGGGCTGGCGGAGGCCTGCCGGGAACTGACGGATGCCCTGAAGTCGACGCTTCCGGCCGGATCCGGCGAGGGAGTGGAGGATAGTATCTCCCTGCTGGCCGCTCTGATGGATCACGCCGCAACCCAGGCCGGCGGGGGCGAAGGGGCACCGGAACTGGAACTGCTGGCCGGCCTGCAGGGCCTGCCCCCAGCGGAGCCGGAGGCTCTTCCCGGCTGGCGGGCGCTGGCGGGGCTGCTGCTGACAGGGACCGGAGACTGGCGGAAAAAGCTTTCCAGGGCCCAGGGATTTCCCGTGAAGGATTCATCGGGCGCCACCCCTGGAGGGGAGGCTTACCTGAGGCGGCGCAAGGGGGAAATGGAAGCCCTGCTGGATACCCTGCGGGAAAACCTCAACCCGGAAAGCCTGGACGCCGTACGGATGCTTCCGGACGAAAAATACACCGATGGGCAGTGGGAGATCCTTAGGGCGCTGCTGGTGCTGCTGCCCCGGGCCGTGGAACACCTGGGTCGGGCCTTTGCCGCGGCGGGCCAGGTGGACTTCATCGAGGTCTCACGGGCGGCCCTGCGGGCTTTGGAGGGAGCCGGGACCGCCGCAGGCGTCACAACAGGCGGTTCTGCCGGCGGTACTGCCGGCGATACTGTCGGCGACGCGGGGGGAGGGACATGGGGCGGTCTCGCGGCCGTCGGCATCCGGCACCTGCTGCTCGACGAGTTCCAGGACACATCAACCAGCCAGCACGAACTGGTGACCCGGCTGACCAGGGGCTGGAGTTCCGCGGGTGACAATCCCCCCACGCTGTTTCTGGTGGGCGACCCCATGCAGTCCATCTACGGGTTTCGCGAGGCCGAGGTGGGACTGTTCCTTCAGGCACGCAGCCGTGGCATCGGCGGCCTGAGGCTGGAGCCCCTGACCCTGCGGGTCAACTTCCGCTCACGTCGGCCGGTGGTGAACTGGGTGAACGAGCACTTTCCAGCGGTGCTGGCCCCCCGGGAGTCGGTGGCCGAGGGAGCGGTGACGTTCACTCCTTCGGAGGCATTCCGGGGGGCGGAAAGCGGCGGGGTTTCCATCCACCCCGTGCTGTACAACACAGGAACCCAGGAGCCGGCCGGGCAGGAAGGCCCGGAGGGGGAGGATCGCCGGGTGCGGATGGCCCGGTTGGTGGTCCGGCTGGCCGCTGAGGCCCGGCGGGAAAACCCGGGCGGTTCGGTGGCTGTGCTGGTTCATGCCCGCAGTCATCTGACGGAGATCGTGCCGGCTCTCCGGCAGGCGGGAATCAGTTTTCAGGCCGTGGGAATAGACCCCCTGGCCAGCAGGCCTGCCGTCTCCGATCTGCTCTGCCTGACCAGGGCCCTGCTGCACCCTGCGGACCGGGTGGCCTGGCTGGCACTGCTGCGCGGGCCTCTGTGCGGGTTGCTGCTCTCCGACCTTCTGCGGCTCTGCCCAGCCGGGGAACAGGGGCCGGAGCATCTGCCCCTGCTGAATGAGGCCCTGGGAGACGGCGCGTTGCTGGAGGGAATCAGCCCCGATGGCCGGGCGCGCCTGGAACGGGTGGCGGGTGTGCTGGGGGAAGCCCGGCAAAACAGGGAGCGCAGAAGCCTGCGCCGCTGGGTGGAGGGGGTCTGGCTGGCCCTGGGCGGTCCGGCGGGCCTGCTGCCCGGCGAGGAACTCCAGGCCAAGGCGTTTCTTGATCACCTGGAAAACACCTTTGGGGGCGGGCAACTGCCTTCACGGGCCGAGCTGGAGGCGGGGCTGGAAAAACTGTATGCCCCGCCGGATGTAAATGCGGATGGCAGGCTGCTGCTGATGACCATCCATCAGGCCAAGGGGCTGGAGTTTGACACGGTGATTCTGCCCGCGCTGGAGCGCCGCTCAAGGCCGGACGACCCCCCCCTGCTGATCTGGCATGAGCGCCCCACGGGGCCTTCCCGAAATGGCGGAGAGGACCCGGGCGGCCTGCTGCTGGCCCCCATCGGGGAAAAGGGCGGAGGGGAGGATTCCCTGTACTCCTACCTGAAGAGGCTGCGCCGGGACAAGAGAAGCCATGAGGCCGGGCGGCTGCTCTACGTCGGGGCCACCCGAGCCAGGGAGCGTCTGCACCTGCTGGCCTGCTGCGGGGTGAAGGATGGCGCACTGGTCAATCCCTCGGCCAACTCACCCCTGCATCGTTTGTGGGGGGCCTTTGGGCCGGCCGCGTGGAAACTGCTGGAACAGGGGCCGGGGGGAGCGGACAGTGCCGGCCCGGGCCGGGTCGCCTCGGAGCTGACTGATACCCCTTCCCGGGGAAATCTGCGCAGGCTGCCCTCAGGCTGGAGCCTGCCCGCAGCCCCGGCGGCGGTCATGGCCGCACAGGGGGAGGGCTTTCCGTCCGCAGAGCCGGAAGCCGAAGCCGGCATGCCGGTCATCGAATTCAACTGGGCCGGCGAGGTGGCCCGCCATGTGGGAACGCTGGTGCACAGCCTGCTGCAGTGTGCGGCCCAAGAAGGACTGGAACGCTGGACGCCCGGCTACGCCCGGGGCCTGCGCGAATCAAACCGCCGCGCCCTGGCAGCCCTGGGAACCCCGGAAGCACAGCTGGAAGATGCGCTGGACAGGGTGGGGCGGGCC
>JAOUPZ010000394.1 GCA_029879595.1 Deltaproteobacteria bacterium
GCCGGACGTCGGGTCGAGAAAGGCAAAGAACAAGGAGGCGAACATGCTGGTGTGTCCGTGCGTGATCGCAATGTAATTGTTGGTGAAATGGACACAGCGCTTGAGCAGCCGGTCCGGTTGCTCGATATACAGTGCCTTTCGGGCTTCCGGCACATCGGCATATTCGTGAAACTTGGCCGTGGAGCGCAGCAGGCTTCTGAACAGGGTCATGAACAGCGCGGCGCCAACCCCCTTGTCGCACACATCGGCGACCACAAGCCCGATCCGGCTGTGGCCATTGATGGCAAACACGTCAAAGAAATCGCCGGCAACCTGGCGGGCGCTCTGAAAGTATGTGTTGAGCTTCCATCCCTCGATTTCCGGTGTTTCCTGAGGGAGAAATCCGCTCTGGATCTTGCGCCCGATATCAAGTTCCCGTTCGTAAATTTTCCGCTCGTTTTCAATTGCGTTTCTGCGCCGGATCCGCTCTTTCAGATAGTTCAGTTCTTCCGCGGATTTGTTGATGCTATTGATCAGGTCATCGAAATTGATGGGCTTTGGCACAAAATCAAAGGCGCCACAATTCATGGCGGCCCGGATGTTTTCCAGGTCATCATGGCCAGACAGCACGATGAACTTCATCACATAGCTGTTGTTGCGCAACCGCTCCAACAGCGTGAGCCCATCCATGCGCGGCATGTTGATATCAATCAGCGCGATATCAAAATTGTGATCCTCCTCCAACAGCACAAGCGCTTCCTGGCCATCAAAGGCAAAAACGAACTCAAACTCCTCATCGCGAATTTCCCGCCGGAATCTTCGCTTGAGAAGTTGTTGGGTATCCTCCTCGTCATCCACCACCAAGAACTTAAGTGTCACTGCCTGCTCCTGTGCAATTATCTGTTTCGGGAAGCCAAATGGTGAATTCGGCAAACTCGCCCTCGATGCTGTTGGCGTGTATTTGCCCACCATGATGGTCCACGATGATTTCGTGACAAATGGACAACCCCAGGCCGGTACCCTGATGGGTGGGCTTGGTGGTAAAGAATGGTGTAAACAGGCGGCCCAGATTGTCCGCGGGAATTCCCATGCCATTATCCCGGATGGTGATTTCAACTCCCCCACCGGTTTTTTGAGTCGATACGGAAACCGTGGGTTGATAGGAACCGGCTTCGTTTTGGCCCTCCATTTTTTTCTGGGTGGCAAAAAACGCATTGGAAAGCAGGTTGATCAACACCCTGACCAGTTCATGGGGAATCACACACAGTTGAATGGTGGCGTTTTCAAAGTGTGTTTCCAGGTTGACCTGAAAGCCCTGGCCCACCCTTTGCTGGCTGTGATAGGCCAGATCCATGGCTTCCTTCAGCAAGGCATGGAGGTCCGTCAGCGTTGGTGCGCTGGCCCCCTGCCGCGCAAACGCGAGCATATTGTTGATGATGGACTCAGCCCTCTTGCCATGCTTTCGGATTGTTTCAATATCCGCGGCCAGATCCCCGGCAATGGTCAGTATCTCCTCTTTTTGTCTGGCGTCTACATTGCCCAGGTGGGGCTCCAGCGCCTCTTTCAGTTCTTCAATCAATTCCACCGAGGTCACGGAGAAATTGTTGATGAAATTCAGAGGGTTTCTGAGCTCATGGATGATACCAGCGGTTAATGTGCCGACCGAGGCCAGCGTTTCCAGCTGTTTCAGCCGCTCCTCCAGTTCCTCTGGTATTTGGAATGTAGACTCCCCAGATGCACCCACTGGATCGTCCCCTTATCATTTGGTTTATCAAGTGCTGAAAAGTGAGCGTGATCAGGCACGCCCATGAATATGTCATCGCCAGTGGCCTGAAATCCGTGTTCCAGCTGGCAGGGGGGCCCCCTGCCCCTTTACGATTGCCCGATAAATCGTTTGGTTAAAACCAGGATATTCTCCCCTGCGTCGCTGCAATGGTAATCCATTACATCCACGCTCTCCCGGATGATAAACAACCCCATTCCCCCCACTGGGCGCTCTGTCAAGGGCGAAGTAAAATCGGGATGGCCCACATGCTGGGTCGGGTTAAATGGCCGGGCCCTGTCTCGCAAGGTGACGACCATTGCATCATCCTGCCGGTCGGCGGAAACTTCCAGGTCTCCTTTTCCTTCCCCATACCCGTGAATCACAATGTTGGCGCAGGCCTCATCCACGGCAAGCCGGATTTGGTTGCATGCATCCTGGGGCACACCGAAGTGTTGGGCTGACTTTTCAATAAAGCCCCGGATTTGCCCCAGATTTCCCAAGTCTGATTCGACTTTTATGGATAATATTGCTTCCATGAGGCCTAAATGAAAGGCTAAAACGCCTCTACTGCCTCTTTAAGGTCAGAAAAAGTCGGGAAAAAAGCCTCAAAGCCCATGGCCTTCATCAGGCGCTTTACTTCATCGTTCGGGTTGAGCAAGTTCACGCCAGCACCCTCCCCTTTTCCCTTCAAAGCCGTGTAAATTTTATGCATGGACCGGAACCCCGCACTGCTCATGTAGGTATTGGCCGTGAGGTCCAAAACCACATGCTTCGCCCCGCCGTTGATCACTTCCTCAGCCTTTGCATCCAGATTCTGGTGGCTGCTCGCATCAATATCCCCCGTAACATGAATGACCGTCACGGGGACTTTCCCTTCAACTGTTTCCAAGCGAATTTCCAATTGACTCATGGCAATTCCTTTCACCGTGTACAAGTTCGCCGCATCCAGATCGCCGGGATTCCAAGGCGAACTGGACAGCACTTCAACCCGTGGGAAAAAATGGGGCCTCATCCCTTTAGGATAATATTGCAACTTCCCAAGGAGACGCTACCACAGAAATCCTGCGGAAATCAACGCTGCAATTGGATGAAACGGGC
>JAOUPZ010000082.1 GCA_029879595.1 Deltaproteobacteria bacterium
CTGCACTTCAACATGCCGCATGGACTCCACGAATTTCTCAAGGTAAACATCGCCATTGCCAAAGGCGCCCTGGGCCTCGGCGCTGGTTTTCACGAACGTCTCACGGAATTCGTCCGGATCGTAAACAACACTCATTCCCTTGCCCCCGCCCCCGAAGGCGGCCTTGATCAATACCGGATATCCAATTTCGGCGGCGATCTGGGCGGCACGGTCCGGGCTGTCCACCACGCCCTGCGAGCCGGGCACAACGCCCACCTCCAGCTTTCTGGCCGTAGCGATGGCATTGGATTTATTGCCCATTCTTTCCATGGAGAACGACCGCGGGCCGATGAAATTCAGCCCGTGCCGGCGGCAGAGGGTGGCAAAGTTGGGGCTTTCGGACAAAAATCCAATTCCGGGATGAATGGCGTCCACCTGCTCCTGGTCAGCGATGCGGATAACGCTGAGGCCGTTCAGATAGCTGTCGGACGGAGTGTTGCCCCCCAGGCAGACCAGGCGGTCCTTGCCGGTAAGCATTCGGGCAGCCCGGCTTTCCATGTCCGCGTCGGATTGGACCAGCACCACTTTGATCCCGGCATCGTGGGCTGCGGATATCAACCTGATGGCCGTACATCCACGGGCATGAACCAGCATGGTCTTGATGGCGCCAAAGGTGATCAGCCCCATGGGCACCGTTTCGCCCTCGGTCATCTCGCTCTGGCTGGGCCTGTATTCACCCTGGAGGACCCGGCCCAGCACATCGGGCACCGTTTCGGAGGGAATGGGTATATCCGGGTCGATCCGCCGGATCTGCTCATCAATTTCCTCATCGAAGGGATTGGCAACCAGACCATCCATGCTGCCTTCCACCCGGCTCAGATAGTTGGCCAGGATGGCGTCGGTCGGCAGATGACTGGGCACCACGCGCTGGCCGGCAAAGGGTATGACCGACCCGGAAAGATAGTAGGTCCTGGTCAGGCGGTGAGTGACAAAGCTGGCCTGGGCGCCCCCGGTGCAGTCGCGGTATCCGAAGCAGACCACAGGCAGATCGAAGTCCTTGACGAATCTGGTGATGCGGTTATTGAGCACAGCCATGGAAAAAAGCGCCCCGGCCCCCTCCTTGGTCTGCATTCCTCCGGAGGAAATGAACATCACCACCGGCAGTTTCTTATGCGCGCATTCCACCATCAGCTTGCAGACCTTCTCACCGGCCGCCATATCAAACGCCCCCGCCTGGAACTGGGAGTTGCTGACCACCAGGCCCACCTTGTTGACTGTCTGGCCATGCTTGAAGTCCGCCAGCCCCGTCACCACACCCGATGGCGGAATATTGCTTTCCAGGGCCCGCTCGATGGAATGCCGGAACCCGGGAAAGCGAACCGGATCGGATGTCATCAGATCCGCGTTCAGCTCGGTGAAGTTGGTGAAAAAAGCATCGATAATTCTTTTTGGCGGGAGGGGATTGTTCCGCTTGACCGAGTTCAGCTGATTTTGAATCAGCAGGTCCTGATAGGCTCTGTTCAGCCGGTTCCAGAAATCCTTGATGCCGATATTACGGGGGTTGATCTTGCCGTCGAACTCCTCCTCTCCCCGGGCCGCCTCGTAATAAGATGGCAGCAGTTTGGTGTAGAAGTATGTGAGGATCCCGAACAGGGGCTCGCTCAGGCGGGGGAAGGCCAGTCTTTTCCAGTCGCTCACCTGGCGAATCAGCTTTTCGGAGTCTTTCCTGGAGGTGATCTTTTCCAGCCAGTCGAAGAACTCCGGATATTCATCCACCCGCCCGCTTTTCTTGCCCATTGACGGCAGGGATGACGAGGCCTGCCTGAATGCCGTGTTCAGCAGGTTTTCCATGGTGGCACGGGTGATCTGGTTGGTATTTTTCAGCTCCATGGCGATGGTGGGCAGGTTTTCCACCAGCCGGTCATACAGAAGATCGAAAAGCACCAGGTTTTGCACAACCTCGGGAAACACATCCCGGATGGCCTCATGACGCAAGGCATCCAGAACGGTGGCATGCTCCACATCGGGCAGTCCCTTGAAGGGTTTGTATTCCTCCAAAAGCCCCAGCAGTTGCTCCAGGTTGCCCCGGGCGTCAATCTTCCAGAAATTGTACATGTACAACCCAAGTTCCACGGCCAGTTCAGCGGTGGACTTGCGGTAGTTTTCCTCCGGCGTGCCGATAAAGAATGTGGCCAGCCGTCCTCTCTCCTGCCCCAGGGCCTTCTGGTTTTCCGTCATCCGCTTGTAGCGCTTGGTCAGTTCCTCGTCGTACCTTATTTCAAGCGGCTCGTTGATCCAGCGCTCCAGCCGCCCCTGGCGGTCGCGCTCCAGCCGATCCTGTAGCTCTCCGCTTGGCAGTTCTGATGCCACCAGCCGAGAATACCTGCTGGTGGACTGGCTGGTGAGCCTTCTGCGCAGCTTCAGATAGCGGTGGAACCTGTAGACGGCCCCGAAAACATTCAGACGCCCCGTGGGTGTTTTCCTCACCACCCTGTTTTCCTCGACCAGCAGGTCGGTGGGACGAAGGTAATTGGTGATATTGTCCTTGTAATGGTCGAAGAAATAATCGTTGCGGGTGTCGGTAAGAAACTCTTTGGCGTTTTTCTCGATTTCTGAGATGGCGGAGAATATGGCGTCCAGCAGCGGCCTGGGAGAAGCGCTTTCCAGGGGCGAATAATCCACCACCGCATCCAGGTACCCCGCCTTGCATAACTCAAACGAGGAGACCCCGATGAACTTGGCGCACTCCTGCCAGGAGAGGTTGTAGTTGTAGGCGATATCGCTGAGCCCCTGGGGGTGGATGGTGTTGAATACCCCGTCACGGACGCTGAGCAGGATGTTGGTGGTGGCCAGCGGGATGGCCCCGCCGGAATACCCCATGCCGAATACCACCCCCACGGTCGGGGTGGGCATGCTGGACATCTCGGTAATCAGATCGGATATGGAGTGGGCCTGGTTTTGCCGGTTGGCCTCCTCGCCGGCGTCGGCCCCCGGAGTGTCCATGAAAGTTACGATGGGAGTGCTGTACTCCGAATAGTATCGCATCAGTTCGGTGGCCCGGCGATGGTGGCGCGGCATCCACACGCCGTTCTTGCTCTTGCGGTTCTGGGCCAGCATCACCACGCGCCTGGTCCGGCCTTCATAGGTAAAGTTGATCTCGGCAAGATAAAGCGGGCCCTCGCTAACCTCATGGACAATCGATCCGCCCAGCTTGTGGATGACCTCCGGCGCGCTAAGCCGCTTGGGGTTCTCCGAAGGGAGCACCGTCTCACGGATATACTTGTCCACATTCAGCCTGCGCAGCCTCTTGATGGAGCGCTCCACCTCCCCCATGGAAAGGACCCCCACCAGTCCCGGTTCCCTGATGAAAGGGGGAAGATTGCCGGAAAGAAGCGGGAACTCCGATGCCATCCTTTCCGCTTCGATAAAAGGAAGCTTTTTATTGATTGTGTTTTTTACCATTCTTTTTTTTAAACCTGCGAAGTGCGACCTTTTTCCCAGACCAGTGATCCTGTTTTTTCATTCACCCCACTCTTGCCTGATCATCCTGCCTTCCTGGCGAGGAGGTCAGAAAAAAAGCTCCTTTGGCGTGATTCTCTTATTTATATACCACAATCATTGGAAAGATATGAAACAGCAAATGTGAAAAAATTACCCGTCAGCGCGCCCCTGGCTCTGTCTTCAGAAAAGACGGCGCAGCCCCAGGGCGAAAAAGTTTGATCCAACCCCCTGTGGAGCAAAAACCCCCCAGATTCCAGACCGGTGATGGATCCGCAGTAAAAATTGATACAGGGGCAGGGAGTATTGTCCCAAAACGAGTTCCACGCCGATGTAATGCTGAAGTTTGTAGCGGGGCCCTGTTTTGCCTCCTCCCGGCCCGTCCTCATATTCCGGGGAGGAAAACGTATAAGAAACACCATCGAAATAGGCCAATTCCAGACCCAGGTCAAGAAAGGGATTCATATGGGGAGTGCGCAAACCGATGGCCCCGTGCCATTCGAAGGTATCCTGAATGCCGAAGTGCCTGGTAAGTTGCGTTTCCAGTTCAAGGCGCATCCCGTTGACCCTGTGTCTGAAGGGATAAAGCGTAAATGAGGGGATCAGCCAGACGGCATACTGGTAATTCAGGCCGTTGAAATAGGCGTCCTCCCAGGGGATGTCTCCCCCCAGGACCCGCCCCGGTATTTCCAGGAAGTTGACATCGGCCCCCCGGCCCCTGAATAAGGTCAGCGCATGCCTTAACTCCCGTCGCCCGCCGGCAGGCGGGAGTTCAGCGCCACCCTCTCCGTCCTGGCTGACAAGGGGGATGGCCTCATCCCTGGCTCCACTGGCGGCGTGAACCGCCTGTGAGCAGCCCAGAAACAACAATACTGCCAGAAAAAGCAATACTGCCAAAAACAGCAATACTGCCCGAAACGTCGTCGTTTCCTGTGATTTTTTTTGGGGGGGGGATTTTAAATGCCGTGCGGAACGCAACCCGGCTGGAGTTCCCCGGAGCCCGCCCTGAATCGGCTTGATAAAACAGGGGTGCAGTTCTCCGGGAAGCCTCATCACAGGGCTCGGAAACCGGGTCAGGTTGCCAGTTTCCTGGCTCTGACGGCTGTTTTCTGATCCAGCACTTCCGGTGACGGGGACAGATGCCTTTTCCAGAAAGATTCGTCCAGTTTCAGACCGCAGACCGTGTTGCTTTCGGAAAGGCGGTTGTAGAAACTCCCGTTCAGCTGGTTGGTCTCCATCAGGTAGGCCCTGTATGCGGCATTCAACTTGGTGTCAACCAGTCCCGGATGGAGCCAGAACTTATCCAGATCAAGCTGGCTGGTAAGCCCGGGCATGTTGTACACAGCCTCGCCCAGCACCTTTACCGGGGCGCCGTGCCAGAGGGAGGACAGGCCGACCGTGCTGTTGATAACCACCGTACCGGCGGCATGATCCAGCAGGGTGGGCAGATGCAGGTCGTGGACGTAAAACAGCCTGCCCGCCAGGTTGTACTTTCTTTCCAGCATTTTTATGGAGGCCGTGTATTCGTTATAGGCCCTGTCCAGCGGGTGATGCTTGATCACCAGAACTGAGCTTTCCGAAGCATGCCCGGCAAATGACTCCACTACCTTTTCGATGAAGGCGAACACCGAATCGAAACTGGAGTGATGCCTGACCTGGCCATCGCAATGCACCTGAAGGGGCACCAGGAAAAACTTCTTGGAATGCTCTGTCACCAGATGGTTCAGCATCTTCCTTTCCTTGATGCCATACCAGAATTTCCGAATAAAGCCCTTGAACCAGCGGGATGTTTCTGAAAGAACCCCCAGTGGACGGTGGTGGTGGTAGTGGGGGTATTTCTTCCTGGCCATCGCGCTGGCCGTATAATAAACCATGGCCCAGATGGCGGTCCAAACAAAGACGTGGGCTGTTTTCTGGCACTGCCTTGCGACCGGCTGAGGGCGTCGGCGGAAATATGCGGGATCCCGGGGCTGGTCGGAACGGGCGTTTACCCCCCACTCTTCCAGCGTGATGAAATCAGGCCTGATATATCCTTCCTCAAAGACAAATGCCCTTACACCCATTTCGCGGGAAACGCTGATGGCCTGCTCGTGATGTTTCCTGGTATCACCAAACAAGTAGAGCCTTTCCACACCGTGTTTTTCGATGGTTTCCCTGAGAAAATCCGGGAACTCCCCGGAACTGCCGGTGAACTCGATGGGATTGGGGCCTTTATAGCAGAACGCATCGCCACCGTTGAAATTTATCTTGCAGACGAAATAACCCCTGTTTTCGAGATCGCGGGCAAAATCCCCGAAAAACGGCCCAACAGGCCCCTGAAGTAACAGCACTCTTCTTGACACAGGTTATTCCTTTTACCTCTTAGCCATGACAAAACCCGCACACCATCGGCTTGGCCACCGAGGGAATGCTGCCCCAATAAGTTTGTTTCTAATTGCTTCCTAAGTATACGGCAATCGGTTTGCCCGCTGTTATTTTTTCAGCTTTTTGCAATATTAACCGCTTTTTTATTATCAGGCAACCTTTCTTTTTTCCAGTAAATCCAAGAAGGACTGCTCAGGGAGTCCTTTATTGCCTGTAATAATATGTCCTAAGACAAATCGAACTATATGGTCTGCTCAATAAATTTTTTCACCTGTCCACCCTGCCAGGGCGACCGGAAAATACTTTTATACAATATGAACAGTTATCTCTTTCCGATCAGATTGGCAAGTTTATTGAGTTTTCTTTTTATCGGATTTTTTCGTATATTTCGGTTGCCGCTGTCTTGTCCCAGTTCAGAGTAAAGGCGGTGAATGGCGCATTCCGGGGTTGAGAATTCTCCGGTTTGCCAGTCCAGGTATCGGGGATACCTGATAAGGCTTCCGGCAACCAGTTGATCCAGGGTTAAAACCCTGTTTCTCCTTGAAAGTATGTGTCTGTCTTCGGTCAACCCCCAGCCTGCATAAAAAGGGATGCCATAAGTAAACACTCTCTTGGACCTCAGCAGGGCCTCGAAACCCACCAGTGAGGTCATGGTGTGGACTTCATCGGATACTTGAAGGCATTCACCTATGGATACATTTTCTGCCACCTCATCACAGAACTCAAGCAGTATATTTCTGCTGACACGCCCTTTTCTGTTGCCCCCGGTAACATCCGGGTGTTCCTTATAGATGATGTATCCGTTTTGCCGGGCTTTGCGGACTTCACGCAGCAGCCCGAGGTTTGTGCTGACATCCCGGCAACCCGCCTTTATGGATGCATCATCCTCCACCTGACCCGGTACCAGCACAACCTGCTGGCCCTTGTTCCTGGCCACCCTTAAAGCGCCGTTTACAACGAAGTTGTACTTGGAAATGTTAAATTCCACTATCATTTCACGCAGTCTGGCGGCCCGGCCCAGTTCGTCTGCGGTAAATTCGGCGTGGCAAAGAATATCCTCCAGATCGCTGGGCTGCCCAGGATCGTAGTAGATTCCCTTTTTGTCGACCACCAGTGAGAACGGCTTTGTAAAATCAGACCCCAGCCCCACCGAGCGCAGGAAGCCATCCTCGATCCTCCACAAGGGGACCCCCGTTTCTCCGGAGAGTTCCCGCAGCGGCTCCAGCTGTTTTGCTCCCCAGGTGACCAGGGCCGTGAGCCGGGCATTGTTCCCGGAGCCGATTTCTTTCCGGGCTTGTTGGACGCTGCCTTTGAATTTGAGCCGGTTCCCGGGGGACCGCAGGAATGCCTTGATATGATTCCTTTTCCAAAGGCGTGTTCCAAAGCAATAAATCTCACCCCGGTTGGCCTGAAAAATCCGGCGATGTTCTGCCAGATGCCCGATTACCGGCTCTATTTCCCCCCGGGTGCCCTGACACGGGTCCAGGTACCGCGGGTACAGGATATAGGCGGCGGCGAAAATTTCTTCCAGCGATCTTTTGGCCTTGCGGCGCGGCAGGGGAACGCGGTCGTCCGTCAACCCCCAGCCGGCATAGAATGGGACGCCAAAGCAACTGACGGGCCTGCCCGCCAGCAGGGCCTCGAATCCCATTTGTGAAGACACCGTGTACACCCTGTCCACCTGGGAAATAAGGTGCAACGGGTTTGCATTCTCGGCCAGCAGGTTCACCCTGCGTTGCCCCCCCTGGCTTTTACCGTGACTTTCAGCAAAGCTGCTGACGATGCGCTCAATATCGGTGGAATCCAGGTAGCCTTTTTTCTTGCCGGCCAGTACATCCGGATGGGTCTTGACCCAGATATCCGCCTCCGGGTTCTCTTCAAGGGCCGCGCCCAGCATCTCCAGGAAGGATTCGCGTCCGGCCAGCCCCAGGGAAACCGACATATCACCGAAGGTCTGATCCACCACCAGCACACGCTCCGCTCCGCTACGGGAGGGCTTTGGCAGCTCAACGGATACCCCGTGGTTGTACTTGGAGAGCCCCGCGGAAAGAATCCCGTCCATGGCAGCCCGGGCCCGGGCCAGCAGTTTGCCGCTTTTCAGCGTGGGTACGGGCCCCTGCCCGCTGCCCGGCAGACTGGAATAGGCCTCCGGCAGCCGCCCTGAGTTCAAAAGCTGCTCCAGGCCCGAGGGTGCTCCGGCGTCATAATAAATCCCGGTCGGGTCCAGCACGATGGAGAGCGGTCTCCCCCCAGAAACCCCCGGATCAACCGAACGCAGAAATCCATCCTCCAGGGTCACATAGGGCAGGCTGTACCGGGCCGCATATTCAACCGCCTTTCTGGTGTTGGCCTTGCGGCCCCAGCCCACGACCAGGTCTACCCCCCTGGCCTGCCGGCCCGAGGGGGCATAGAGCACCTCGTCCACCCCCAGCAGAATATCCAGGCCGGGAATCCTGACGATTCCCCGGCTGAAGGCGGCCGCTTTTATTTTTTTTTTGCTAGTGGACATATGTGCGGAAAGACTCCCCGGCCCGCTCATGCCGGAAGACCGGCATGCAGTTGACTGATATGGCGGACCGGTATCATCCGGCGCCATCGGATGGGCTACTGGCCGTTTCCAAGAAACAGCATATAGGCCGGATTGCCGGTTTCCTCAAGATAGGGGTATTGCAGATCCTGCAAAAACCGCTGGAACTGCTCCTTGTCCGACTCTGGAATCTCGAACCCCACCAGAACCCGGCCGAAGTCAGCGCCGTGCATGCGGTAGTGAAACAATGAGATATTCCAGGCGGGGCTCATGGCGTTGAGGAAGTCCATCATCGCCCGGGGACGCTCCGGGAACTGGAAGCGGTACAGCATCTCGTTCATGGCATTGATCGAACGGCCACCCACCATGTGGCGCACATGCGTTTTGGCCAGTTCATTCTCGGTTATATCCATATTCTTGAAGCCGTGCCGTTCCAGCGTCTCACCGAAAACACGCCGCTCCTCCTCGTTTGACAGGCCGATGCCCACAAAGATGTGGGCCTCCCGACGGTCGAACAGGCGGTAGTTGAACTCGGTAATGGAGCGATCACCCACCAGCTTGTCGCAGAAGAACCTCAGCGAGCCCGGCTTTTCCGGGATGGTCACCGCGAACAGGGCCTCGCGGCGCTCGCCTGTAAGGGTCCGCTCGGCCACAAACTGCAGCCGATCGAAATTCATGTTGGCCCCGGAGTTGATGGACACCAGGATTTTCCCGCTCAGGTTTTCCTGCTTGACATACTTTTTCAGGCCCGCCACACCCAGGGCACCCGCCGGCTCCATGATGGAGCGCGTATCCTCGTAAATGGCCTTGATGGCCGAGCACGTCTCGTCGGTGGTAACGGTGATTATCTGATCCACACATTTGCGGGTCATGTCAAAGGTGAGCTCGCCCACCTGCTTGACGGCCACCCCATCGGCAAAAAGCCCCACATTGCTCAGCACCACCCGCTCCTCAGAGGCCAGGGACTGCTGCATGGCATTGCTGTCCTCCGGCTCCACGCCGATAATCTGGGTGCGGGGATGTACCGACTTGAAAAACGCCGCCACCCCGGAAATCAGCCCTCCACCTCCCACAGGCACGAAAATCACATCGGGGTCTGGGCACTGCTGCAATATCTCATGGCCCACCGTGCCCTGTCCGGCAATCACCAGGGGGTCGTCGAAGGGGTGAATAAAGGTCCGCCCGGTTTCCTTTACCAACTGGGCGCAGTATTCCGCCGCTTCCGAGTAGTTGTCCCCGTGCAGAACCACCTCGCCCCCCATGCGCCGCACCGCATCCACCTTGATCTGGGGTGTGGTACGCGGCATCACGATCACCGCCGATATGCCCAGGTGTACCGCCGAGATGGCCACTCCCTGGGCGTGGTTGCCCGCCGAGGCGCAGATCACTCCCGCCTCACGCTCCCTGTCGTTCAGGTGGCATATCTTGTTGTAGGCCCCCCTTATCTTGAAGGAAAAGCAGGGTTGCAGATCCTCCCGCTTCAGCAACACCTTGTTGCCTGTCTTGCGGGAGAGCTGGGGGGCCTCATCCAGGGAGGTCATTTGAGCCACGTCATATACCCTGGCATTGAGTATATGCTTGAGCATTATCTCCATATTCGGTTCCATCGGGTTAAAATCGGGGCAAATCGCTGTCGGGCCGCGCCTTATGACAGCTGGCCCCGTCTGCAGACACTATTCCATTATTACCAATATCCAATAAATCCCGGAAAACACAATGGCTGCAATCGGTTTTTCGGAGCCGCATGGCTTGATGGCCCATGTTCTTCCGGTATAGACTTTTGCTTGTGTGGCCATCAACCGGCAGCATTCAACACGGCATGGGGACACGAGAAGGAAATTCGGAGAGGTGACTGAGAGGCCGAAAGTGGCAGACTCGAAATCTGTTGTGCGGGTGACCGCACCGGGGGTTCGAATCCCTCCCTCTCCGCTGATAATACAAGTGGTTTTGCGTTTTGGCTGGTATGGAATTAAGCGCAGAATGACACTCTTGCCGCACTTTTGACACACTTCCAACCCCCCTCGGCTGCGCCGGTCTCCCAACCGTGAGCACCGCCTGCCGATGCGAACCGGCAGCACTGAGCAGCGCCTGCCGATGCGAACCAGCAGCACTGAGCATCGCCTGCCGATGCGAACCAG
>JAOUPZ010000395.1 GCA_029879595.1 Deltaproteobacteria bacterium
TGCAGCTCCTGGATGACCCTTCCGCCGGGGCCGATCAGGTCACGAACCCTGTTGGTGGCGATTTCCAGCCTGCCGAACCTGGGTACTCCGTCCTTGGGCTCCTCGCGGGGAGCGGAGATGGCCAGGGCCATCTGATCCAGGATATGCCGCCTGCCGTGGCGGGCCTGTTCAAAGGCCTGGTGGAGCACATGGGGGGGCAGGCTGCCCAGTTTGTTGTCCATCTGCAGGGCCGTGATGCCATCGCTGGTGCCGGCAACCTTGAAGTCCATGTCTCCCAGGTGATCCTCGTCACCCAGGATATCGCTGAGAACCACCCATTCCTCGCCCTCCTTGATCAGACCCATGGCGATGCCGGCCACGGGTGCCTTGATGGGCACACCGCCGTCCATCAGGGCCAGGCAGCCCCCGCAGACCGTGGCCATGGACGAGGAACCGTTGGATTCAGTGATTTCCGAAAGGATCCGGATTGTATACGGGTATTCACCCGCCTCGGGCAAAACGGGAGCCAGCGCCCGCCGGGCCAGCGCCCCGTGACCCACCTCGCGTCTGCCGGGGCCGCGCAGGGGCCGCACCTCACCCACCGAGTACGGCGGGAAACCGTAGTGCAGCAGAAACCTCTCGTTGCGAACCCCCTCGACTGTTTCCAGCAACAGGCTGTCGCGCTGCGAGCCCAGGGTAAGAGTTACGATGGCCTGGGTTTCCCCCCTGGTGAACAGGGCGGAGCCGTGGGGAACGGGCAGCCAGTTCACCTCGCACTGTATGGGGCGGATATCCTCGGGAGATCTGCCATCCACCCGGCGCTTGTCCCGGGCCACCGAGTTGCGCATAAGGCGGGCCTCCGCCTCGTCCAGTATGCGCATGGCCTGGGAGCGCATGTCCTCATCGGAGGACCCGTTGTCGTCTCCGCCGTTCTGCAGATTTTCCAGCAACCCGGCCTTGGCGGCCTTGACGGCCAGTCGGCGAACGTGTTTATCGGGCTGTGCCAGCGCCTGTTCCAGGGGTGCCTCGGCATCCCGGGCCAGCCCCTGGGCAAATCCGGGAGCCTCAGGTGGCGCGGGCAGGGGAGTTTTCTCCACCCCGGCCTCGGAGCGCATTTTTTCCATCAGATCAAGCAGGGGCTGTACCTGCTCCCGGGCGAAATCCAGGGCCTGAAGCACCTCATCATCCGGAGTCTGCCGGGCTCCGCCCTCTATCATGACGATGCCGTCGGCGCTGAAAGTGAGTATCAGGTCCAGATCAGAGGTGGTCAGTTGCTCCGGGCTGGGATAGGCCACCAGTTCACCCTGGAGCCTTCCCACCCTGATGGCGGCCGCGGGGCCGTTCCAGGGTATGGGCGAGATGTTCACGGCGCAGGCCGCGGCAATGATTCCCAGCACCGGGGCATCGGACGAGGGCCCGTAGCTCAGCACGGTGGAAATGACCTGAGTTTCCGCGCCGTATGCCTTGGGAAACAGGGGGCGCAGGGAGCGGTCCGCCAGTCTGCTGGAAAGCACCTCATGTTCGCTGCTGCGTCCCTCGCGGCGGAAGAAGCTGCCGGGAATGCGCCCTATGGCGCTGAGCTGCTCGCGGTAATCCACCGTGAGGGGCAGAAAGTCGCCCTTCCGGTCCGCGTCGGTATCGGCCACGGCTGTGGACAGGATGACCGTGTCGCCCTCCCGCAGCAACACGGACCCACCTGCCTGGCGGGCTATTCTGCCGGTTTCGAACTCAAAGGTTCTGTTACCGATTTTAATTGTTTCATTCCACATTCTCCTGCTGGTCCTCCAATTGTCTGCGTATACGCCGTTCTGTCTGTCGGGCCGATCTCCTTGCGGCGACCGCCCAGGTAATCATGATGACTATTCCAATGCCTACAATGTGCAATCCTAGTAGAAACATATTTATCTGCTGTCCTGAGGTGAGGTTGGTCCGTGAGATGTCTTTGGATTCAGAGCCGTTACCCTGGGTTGATAATAGAGCAAACCGTGGATTGAAAAAAGGTTTATGTGCGATTTTTTTCCGTGTTTTCAGGCCGGATAACCCAGTGATGCCTCTGCGGTCCGACCCAGGTGTCCGGTAAGATAGTCCGCCGCCTGCCCGATATGGTGGACGACCTGGGCGTAGTTCATGTGCATGGGGCCGAAAACGCCGATAAGGGCCTGCCACTGCCGGTACTGAACAGGGAAGACCATCAGAGCTCCGTGTTCCAGTGAATGGTGTCCCAATTCGGTGCCCAGGGCCACCCGGCCCCGGCTGATCGGATGTCCGTGACGCAGGGCCAGCGGCAGCAGCCCCGGTGTCTCCAGGGCTTCCATCATATCCTGCACCTGCGCCGGATGGCTGAACTCCATGATATTCAGCATGTTTTCCCAGCCCCAGGAAGCGACTTCCGGGGTTTCCCTCCACTCGAAAGCCTTGCGGAGCATCCTGAAGGCGGCCCCCAGTGAGGGCATGGACTCCAGATGTTCTCGGGGCTCACCGCTCATTATGTCCTTGCGGATATTTTCCAGGGGCTGGCCCCGGTAGCGATCACCGATAAACCTGCACACCCCGGAAAGCAGATCATCCGGGAAGTCCCCGTGGGATTGCAGGGTTTTTGTCCAGAAGTCGTCGAAAAGGGTGTTTACGGCCACCAGGATTTCCTTGCTGGGCAGGTGGAGAAACCTGATCCAGTTCAGCGGATACATATTCTCGGAGGGTAGTTCTGCCAGTGCCATCAGGCCGGTGCGCTCCACCAGATAGGTGCCGACCTGGCTTAGCAGGCCGCGGGTGTCCACACGGCCGCCTTCCTCCATGGCCGTTACCTGGGGTGGGGGTGCCTTTTCCGGTTCCTTATCCGGCTGGAGCCTG
>JAOUPZ010000083.1 GCA_029879595.1 Deltaproteobacteria bacterium
ATCAGCGAGGACGGACGGCTGACCACCGTGATGCTGGAAACCTACGCCTTCAGCCAGCCGGAGGCAGGGGACATGATGGAGGGCTTCGACGATCTGCCACAGGGGCCGGCCGTAGCGGGCCCCGGCGAGAAGCTCCCCCCGCTCAGCGATACGGAAAACTCGGCCGTGGTGAACGCGGTCCGGGAAATCTCCGCCAGGTTCCAGGCGCCGGACTTCAGGATACACATCGCCGGCTCGCCCGTGGTCACCGACAGCCTCAAGCAGATCATGCAGCGCGACATGCGGCGCTTCATGCTGATGGCCATCGGCATCATCGGTGTGTTCCTGCTGCTGTTGTTCCGGCGTATCGCCGGGGTGCTTCTGCCCATTCTGGTGGTACTGTTCAGCGTGGCGGCCACCATCGGCCTGCTGGCGGCCACCGGCGTCAGCTTCAAGCTGCCCATGATGATCCTGCCCTCGTTCCTGCTGGCGGTGGGGGTGGGCGCGGTGGTGCATCTG
This sequence comes from Deltaproteobacteria bacterium, assembly GCA_029879595.1. Lineage (GTDB taxonomy): Bacteria > SAR324 > SAR324 > SAR324 > JACQKK01 > JAOUPZ01. The sequence goes on from JAOUPZ010000083.1 coordinate 499, forward strand.
CTGGCGGTGTTCTTCCGCAATTATGCGGACAGCGGTGACCGGGAGGAGGCGATAGTATACGCCATGGGTCACTCCGGGCTGCCCATTGTGATGACCAGCCTCACCACGGCCGCCGGGCTGTTGTCCTTTGCCACCACCGATTTTGCGCCGGTGGCCGACCTGGGCATCTTCGCCTCGGCGGGCATCATGATCGCCCTGGTGTTCACCATGGTGCTGGTGCCGGCCCTGCTGGCGGCCTGGCCCCTGCGCCGGACCCCCCGGTTCAGCTTCAAAAGCGATGGAACCCTGGTGGACAACATTCTGCACGGGCTGACCCGGTTCGCCACCCGGCATCCGTGGCCCGTCGTGCTGGTGACCCTGGCGGTTTCCGTCACGGCGGCCCTGGGGCTGCCCCGGCTGCACTTTGCCCACAACACCCTGTCCTGGTTTGGCGAAAACATGCCCCTGCGCCAGAGCACAGAGCTTATCGACAGCCGCATGAAAGGCTCGCTGAGCCTGGAGGTGCTGGTGGATACCGGGCGGGAAAACGGCCTGTACGAACCGGAAACCCTGCGCAGGCTGGAGGCGCTGGGCGCCTTCGCCGGCAATTTCCGTGATTCTTCCGGACGGGCCTTTGTGGGCAAGACCAACAGCATCGCGGACGTGGTCAAGGAGATCAACATGGCTCTGAACTCCAATGACCCGGCACACTACACACTGCCGGACAACCGGGAACTGGTGGCCCAGGAGCTGCTGTTGTTCGAGAACAGCGGCAGTGACGATCTGGAGCGGTTGGTGGATTCCCAGTTCAGCACCGCCAGGCTGACCGTCAAGGTCCCCTGGAACGACGCTGCGGTGTATATCGGCTTTCTGCAGGCCGTGGAAGATGAGGCCGAGCGGCTGTTCCAGGGCCAGGCCCGGGTGGAGGTGACCGGTCTGCTGAGGCTGTTCACCCAGACCCTGTTCCTGCAGATGAGGAGCATGAGCCAGAGCTACCTGATTGCCTTCGTGGTGATAACCATACTGATGATATTGCTGATCGGGCGGTTCCGCCTGGGGCTGTTCAGCATGATCCCCAATCTTTTGCCCATCCTGATCACCCTGGGGATGATGGGCTGGCTGGGAATTCGCCTGGACGCCTTCACGCTGCTCATAGGCAGCATCGCCCTGGGGCTGGCCGTGGACGATACCATCCACTTTTTCCACAACTACATACGGTACACGGCCCGCACGGGCAGTTCCGCCCTGGCCATCGAAAGCACCATGCAGACCACGGGGCGGGCCCTGCTGTTTACTTCCCTGGTGCTGGTGGCCGGGTTCTGGGTGTTCATGTTTTCCGAGATGAACCATCTGTTCAGCTTCGGGCTGCTTACCGGAGTGGCCCTGGCCCTGGCCAGCGTGTTCATTCTGGTGGTCACCCCGGCCATGCTGACCCTGCTGGCCCGCTGGAGGGTCACCATGGTTTCCGATGAAGCCGGCCAGGGTCAGGGAACGGCCACCGGGGAGCCCGGCGTGGAGGCAACCGAGCAGTCACGCGCCTGAGAAGGCGTCCCGGCGGGGAGAAATTCCCGCCGGATTTTTGATTGACATACGGAAATGATGTTCATAATATGACTGATAGTCACAAGGTGATTAATAGTCACCCGGCAACACAGTGACTTTAAGTCGCACAGCAACACAGTGACTTTAAGTCACCCGGCAACACAGTGACTTGTTGCCCTGCTGCAGCAGGAGAAGGCAGCGGGAGAAAGCAGCAACGTAAGACAGCAACGCAGGGCATCGGACCGGGTGCCAGGCAATGTATCAGAAAATGCAGCCGGCAGAACGCCCGGCAGGGAGCAGCAATCCTGCCCGGGGGCCTTCCGGCACAAACATGAGCAAGTCCATGGGCATTGCGGAACGCAGGGAACGGGAATTCAGGCAGCGCGAGCAAAGCATCCTCCAGGCGGCTCTGGGCCTGGTGGGCAGCACCCCCTGGGCGGAAATCACCATTGACCGCATCGCCGAGCAGGCTGAAATCGGCAAGGGCACGGTGTACAAGCACTTCCGCAGCAAGGAGGAGATTCTGGCCAAGCTCCGCGTTGGCTGCTCCCTCGAACTGCTGGAAAAACTGAAGCAGGTTGATCCTGCCCTGGGGCCGATTCCCCGGCTCAAGGAATCCATCAAGATACACCTGCGCACAATCTACGAGGACTCACGGCAGTTTTCCCTGTGGCAACAGTGTACCGGCATTGATCCCCAGAGCCTGAGCCCGGAGCTGGCCGCGGAGTTCGTGGGCTCCGAGGAGGCCATCTACGGTCACTTTTCCGGGCTTCTGGAGGAAGGGCGCCGCCTGGGCCTGGTGTCCGGCGAGCAGCCGGACCTGCAGATATTCGCCGGGCATGCCGCCATGGTGGGCAGCCTGATCCTGTTGCAGATACCGCGCAACAAAAGTCTGCCCCTGGAGGAGGTGCTGGAATACCTGGCGGATTTCATTACCAGGCGCCTGGAGCCGGGTCCCCCGCCATAGGGTGCCCATTCCGGATGCAATGCGATCCGGTTCGTTAATAGAGCAGAGCACATGAAGCAGAGTAGATGAAGCTGAGCTGATTAAATTTGAGCTGATTAAAATTTGCGGTGCAAAGAGCGGGACCCGGGGGGAGCGACAGCCGGGGTGAAACGGTGTTTCCGCCCATCCAAGGAGAAGGCGAAATGAAAGATTACATCATGAACGGCCTTATCAGGCAGACCACCCTGCACCCGGTGCGGACGATCATCCTGATCCTGCTGCTAACCGTGCCGGCGGCGCTTTTACTGGTGCAGCCCGGGGTGAAGCGCGACCCCAATCCCTATCCGCTGAACCGGGACCATCCCTCGATGATCTCCTACCGGAAGCTGCAAAACGAGTTCACGGGCAATAAGGAGACGGCCCTGGTGATGCTGGTGCATCCCGAAACGGTGTTCAACCCGGACACGCTGATCCGCATTCAGCGCCTGAGCAGTTCCCTGGAGTCCATGAACTTTCTGACCGCGGCCGACAAGCAGGCCCTGGCCCCCTTCCGCGATGCGTCCGACAGGGAGACGGCGGAGTTGCTTGAGGCCCTGATGGGCGGCGAAGGCAGTGAGCTGGATGAACTGACGCTGCTGGATCTGCGCTCCCGGCTGGAAACGGAGCCGGTGCAGGGTCTGGACAGGGCCGCCCTGGAGGCGGTGCTGGAAGACCTGCTGCTGCGGCGCTATCCGGTGCGCAAGCTGACCAGTCTGTCCACGGTGGAAAACGTGATGGCCGAGGGTGATTCGCTGCGGGTGGGCCGCTACTACGAGGAGGTGCCCCGCGGACCGGAGGAACTGGAAGCCCTGCGCCGGCTTGTTTCCTCCGACGAGATTCTCCGCGATGTGTTCATCTCAAAAGATGGCCGGGCCACCACGATCATAGTGGAAACCAATGTGCCGGACCACCGCACTGACCTGCACCTTCTGATGGCCCGGGAAATTGAGCGGCTGGCCGTGGAAATACCCGGCCCGGGAAAGGTGCATCTTTCCGGAACCCCGGTGCTCAACGCCACCAACATGCTGGTGATGAACCAGGACTCCTCCACCCTGTTCCCGGTGGTGATGACCCTGCTCACCGTTCTTCTGTGGGTCACCTTCCGCAGTCTGCGGGGCATTCTGCTGCCCCTGGGGGTGGTGCTGCTGAGCGTGGTATGGACCCTGGCCCTGAAGGTGGCGGGCGGGGTTCCCCTGAACATGATCACGGCCTCCCTGCCGCTGTTCCTGATTACCATCGGGGTGGCCGACGGCATCCACCTGGTCTCCGAGTTCAAGCACCAGCTGGCCCGCCTGGGTGACCGCCGCAGGGCGGTGGCCGTCACTGTGGAGCACATGTTCATGCCGGTGGTGATGACCAGCCTCACAACCGCGGCGGGTTTTGCCTCGCTGGCCTATACCGACCTGATCATGGTGCGGCATTTCGGCATGTTCGTGGCGTTGGGGGCTCTGGTGGCCATGGTTATCACCCTGGTGCTGGTGCCCGCGGTGCTGTCACTGGGTGCCAACCCGGCCGCATCCAAAGGGCCGGAGCCTGACGCCGGCGGCGGCGGTCTGGTGGCGGCGCTGGAGCAAAGGATGGTCGGTCTGCTGGCCGGGGTGAGCCGGCTGGCGGTGGAGCGCCCCCTTCCCCTGGTGCTGGTCAGCATTGTCATCGCTGCTGCTGCCGGATATGGCGTGACCCGCGTGCAGGCCGAGAACGACTTTCTCACCTATTTCGAGGAAAGCATGCCCGCCATCCAGGCCACCAGGGCCATTGACGCCACCATGGCCGGTTCGCTGCCGGCCAATGTGCTGATCTCGGCCACGGGGGTGGGCTCCGAGCCCTTCAAGAACCCGGCCCGGCTGGCCGCCGTGGAGGCCCTGCAGGAGCATCTGAAGCAGGTTCCCCATGTGGGCAAGACCCTGTCCCTGGTGGACATGCTCAAGCGGATCAACCGCACCATGCACTCCGACGACCCAAAATGGCACCGCCTGCCCGGGGATGACCAGGGCCCGGAAGGGCGCAACCTTATCGCCCAGTACCTGCTGCTGTATGAAAACGGCGGCGGGGAGAACCTGAACAACTTCGTGACCCCGCAGTTCGACGAACTGAACGTGGTGGTCAACATGTCCAGCCGCAACACAGAGGATGTGGAACGGGTGATCAGCTCCATAGCGGAATACGCCGCCGCCCACTTTCCCCCGGAGATGAAGATCCGGTTCGCGGGTACGGCCGAGATGATCACCGCCTCCAACAACGAGATAGTCTCCAGCCAGGTGCGCAGCCTTTCCATATCCCTGCTGGTGATCTTCCTGTTGCTCATGCTGCAGTTCCGCTCACCCACCCGGGCTCTGCTGGGGATCATCCCCTTGAGTTTCGCGGTGCTGATGAACTTCGGCTTCATGGGATACTTCGGGTTTTTCCTCAATGCCGGCACGGCCATTGTGTCCAGCATCGTGATCGGAGTGGGGGTGGACTTCGCCATCCATTTCCTGAGCAGGCTGCAGACCGAGCTGGACCGGGGAGCCGGGCTGGCGGCGGCCGTGACCGAGACCATGCTCAGCAGCGGCAAGGCCATCAGCGCCAACGCGTTCATCGTGGCGGCGGGATTTTCCGTGCTGACGATCTCGCGCAGCGTGCCCATGCAGACCGGCGGCATCATGATCGCCATGACCCTGCTGGTGAGCGCCCTGGCCACGCTGGTGCTGCTGCCGGCGGTAATTTCTTTTTGCTGCTCCCTGCCCGCCCCACGGCAACAAGCCTCACAGGCGGGGGGCAAGGTGACACTGGAGGCCTGATGACGATGAGTGCCCATACTGCGGCCCGGGCAATCGTGCCGGCCGCGCTGAGTATAACCCCCTTTTCGGAGGAACCGAGCCATGCATAACCACGCCCACCCCCAACGGGGCAGGTCCGCCCTGGCGGGCCCGCCCACGCTACCGCCCAGACCGCTGCCGCGTTCCCTGTCCCTGACGACCTTGCTGACACTGAAGCTCTTACTGGCGCTGCCGCTGACACTGGCGCTGCCGCTGACACTGGCGCTGCCGCTGACACTGTGGCCGGCCAGCTCGGCCCTGGCCCAGACCGGCCGGGAGATCATGCAGAAGGTCAACGACCGGGATGACGGCAACAACCAGGTATCCAAAATGGAGATGGTGCTCATTGACCGCAACGGAAAGGAGCGGGCACGGGCCATCCAGTCCTACCGCAAGGACAAGGGCAAGGATACCCACTCCCTGATGTTCTTCCTGTCGCCCGCGGATGTGGAGGGCACCGGCTTTTTGTCCTACGACTACGATGCCCAGGGCAAGGACGACGACCAGTGGCTGTTCCTGCCCGCCCTGCGCAAGACCAAGCGCATCGCCAGCAGCGACAAGAGCGGCAGCTTCATGGGCTCGGACTTCAACTATTCCGACATGACCCGCCCCGACCTGGACGACTTTAACTTCAAGGTTCTCAAGGAGGAGGTGCTTGACGGCCAGAAGACATGGCGCATAGAGGCCGAGCCCAAAACGGAGGTAACCAAGGAGGAAACCGGCTACGCCAAGTCGGTGATCTGGGTGCGCCAGGACAATCACATGGTGGTGCGCGGAGTGCGCTGGGTCCATAACAGCCGCCGCATGAAGTACATGCAGGTCAAGGAAGTCAAGCAGATAGACGGCATCTGGGTGGGCACGGAGATGGTGATGACCACCAAGGAGGGCAAGAACACCGTGCACGCCACCGTGCTGAAATTTTCCGAGATCAGGTTCAACCAGGACCTGCCGGAGAGCATGTTCACTACCAGACGGCTGGAGAAAGGGCCCTGATCCGGCAGGCTCCGGAATGTTTTACCGGCGTTCCGCTCCCCGGATGGGGGGCGGCAGCCGGCACAAGGCAAGACCATAAGGCAGAAATGAACAGGAAACACCAGAATATCACCACTGAACACCGCCCGGCGCGGGGCCGCCCGTTGGAGGCGCTGAGGCTTTTTATCATCATGGCGGCGGCGTTGCCGGTTCTGCTGGCCGCCCTGGCCCACCCGGCCCTGGCCGCCCCGGATGATCCGGGCAACGATGACCTGCTGGAGGGCTTCGACGATTCCCTCCCCGCCGCGGATACAGACCAGACCGGCAGCCCGCCCGCCGGGGAGGGGCCGTCCTGGCTGACCTTCGGGGGGTTCCTCCGGCTGGACGCGTCCTATAACTACGCCCACCAGCCGCCCCTGCCCGGTCAGACTGACTGGCGGGGCTGGTCCAAAATGCGGGGCACGGTGCGCCTGGAAATGGACTTGCGTCCGGGAGCTGGCTGGCGGGCCTTTGTCAGCGGGCAGTCCTTCCGCGATGGCGTGTACGCCGCCCGGGGACGCGAGAACTATTCCGATGAAGTGCTGGATAATTACGAGGCCGAATCGGAGTTCCGGGAGGTGTTCCTGCAGGGGAGCCTGCTGCCCAGCCTGGACCTGACCCTGGGGCGGCAGATAGTGGCCTGGGGCAAATCCGATTCGATCAGGGTGGTGGATGTGATCAACCCCATCGACTTCAGGGAGCCCGGCATGACCGACCTGGAGGACCTGCGCCTGCCCGTGACCATGACCCGGCTGGATGCCTTTGCCGGCCCCTGGCGGCTCACCACCCTGGCCGTGCACGAGGTGCGGTTCGACCGCATGCCTGTACCCGGCAGCGATTTCTTCCTGAGCGAAATGGCCGCGATGAACATGGAGGAGGAAATCCCGGAGGACGGCGGCCGCAACACCGAATACGGCCTGGCCCTGCAGGGGGAGTTCACCGGCTGGGACATGGGCCTGTACTGGGCGCAGTACTTCGATGACACCCCGCGGGTGTACGACATCGCCTTCGGTATGCCGCCCAAGGTGAGTTTGCGCCATGAGCGGCTGACCATGGCCGGCGCGGCCTTCAACACCGTGGCGGGCTCCTGGCTGTTCAAGGCGGAGCTGGCCCGCATCACCGGCTTCCGGTTCTACAACGACCCCGAAAACGTCTATACCCGGATGGATGTGCTGGGCGGGGTGGAATACCTGGGTATCACCAACAACACCTTCACCCTGGAGGCGGTGGACCGGCGGCTGCTCGGTTTCCGCCCGGAGCTGGAGGAGAGCCCCGACGCAAAGGTCGAGGATATTGTGCAGTACTCCCTGTCCTGGCGGGGGAGCTTTCTGCGGGAAAAGCTGGATCTGATGGCCATGGCCAGCTATTTCGGCTCCAGCGCCGAGATGGGGGGGATGCAGCGCTATTCGGCATCCTACGAGCTGGCTCCGGCCCTGAATATCACCGGGGGGCTGATGGTCTTCGTACCCGGCGACGGCTCGAACCCCATGATATACAACGCCCGGGACAATGACCGCCTGTTTGGCGATATCAAGTGGAGCTTCTGACAGGCTCCCGGTGCCCGGGCGGGGAGCAGTCCTCCAGCAGTTCCACGTTCACCCGCGCCCCCGGCTGCAGGTCCGCGCCCCGCTCGTCCAGCACGATAAGGGCGTTGGCCAGCAGTGAATAGTGCCGGGGAAGTTCCAGTCGACGGTGCAGCGGAGTGACCGTGGGCAGGTCTCCCGGATTATTTTCCAGCCGGGCCGGAATGAAGTGGCTGCACCCGGGCCGGGCCTGTAATGGAGTGCCGAGGATTGCTCCGGTGCGGAACCGTTCCGTGGCCGTTCTTCCGCAAAGCATCAGCAGCGCCGGCCTGATGAGTATCTCGAAGCCCAGCCAGACCGCCGTGGGCGGGCCGGGCAGCGCGAAGCACAGGACAACGCTTCCCGCCCCTCCCAGCGTGCCGAAGATGGTGGAGGTGGCCACACTGATCCGGACCCGGTTGAAATGGACGCTGGCTCCCAGCCCCTTCAGGATATCCTCCCCGAAGTCGAAGTCGCCCCGGTGCGAGCCCCCGGTGGTGATTATCACCCGGCAGGGTGGCTGCTCCGCCGAGCCGTTGATGGCCTCGCGCAGTTTTTGCTCGGCGGCGCGGGGGTCGTCCCGGCCGATTCCCAGCAGCACCGGTTCGGCGCCCGTTCCGGCAATGAGCCCGGCCAGCAGATGAAGGTTGCTGGCATGGATCTGTCCCGGGCTCAGAATGGTTCCCGGCAGCGCCAGCTCATCCCCCAGCGATAACACTCCCACCCGGGGCACCCGGAACACCGGGGCCGCCGGCAGGCCCTGGCCGGCCAGCAGGGACAGGTGGCGGGCCGTGAGGGCCTCGCCGCGCTGGCCGATCAGGCTGCCCTTTTTCAGATGGGCTCCGGCGGGGGTGATGTTCTCGCCCGGCTCCAGGGGCCCTTTCAGCGCAAAGGCTCCCTCCCCCAGGGGTTCGGTATCCTCCTGCCGCACCACCGCGTCCGCTCCGGCGGGGATTAGCGCGCCGGTCATCACCCGCACGGCACCCCCCGGGGCCACCTCGCCGGCGGGGGCATGGCCCGCCCCCACCACCCCGGAAAACTCCAGGCGCACCGGTGCTGCCGGGGACGCGCCCCGGGAATCGGAGCTTTGCAGGGCGAAGCCGTCCATGGCCGACCGGGGCGTGGGGGGATCGTCGGAGCGGGCGTGGATGTCCCCGGCAAGCACCCGTCCGTGAAGCCGGTCCAGGGGCAGTTCCCCGCTTCCCGGCGGATGCACATGTGAAAGGATTGTCTCCAGCGCCTGCTGGCAGGAAAGGGCGTCCATCTTGGCTCCGTTGGTTATGCTGCCGCCATCATGGTTTGCTGAAAGCCAAATGTCCACCGGGCTCAGGGCGGCGGCTCATATTCTGGCTCTCCCACTGGCTCTCCCACTGGCTCTCCCACTGGCACCGGCACTTCCCGGCCATCAAGATCAATTATACAGCCGTCCCCGGCTCCGTCGGCCCGGGCGTCCCGGAGCAGTTCCCAGCGGGGGTTGTCAGCGAACAGGGCCGGCAGGCCGTATTCCTTCACCCGGCAGTACAGCCGCTCCTGTCGGTCCAGAAACAGCGATTCGGGCCGCAAGGGCTCCCGGGTGCCATCGTTCAGTTCCACCAGTACCGCCAGTGTTCCCCGGTTCCCCCGGTTCCCCCGGTTTTCAGGTTTCTCCGGTTTCTCCGGTTTCTCCTTCCGGCCCGGAGCGCCCCGCACCAGCCGCCGCACGCGGTATGGCGGGGAAAGATGCCGCAGGTAGCGCACATCGTACCCGTCGCCGGTGTGATAGCGCACCCGGTAGCGGCCGCATAAGGGGTCGAAATCCAGGTGCCGCTGGAAGTGCTCCAGGATCCGCCCCCGCTGAAGCTTCTCGCCCACGAACCAGTTGCCCCGCTCATCCACCACCAGCTCCTCCAGGGTGAATTCCGCCAGTTGCGCGGGGTTTATCTGGGCGCTCAGGGGCTCTGTTCCCAGCTTTTGCAGCCGGCGGTACCAGCCCCCCGGATAATAGCTGCCAGCCGGCCAGTCTCCTCCGGCCAGGGCCTCCAGCACCCGACGCAGAAACACATTGAAATCATCCGGGTACTCACCGGACCGGTGTATTCTTTCCACCAGTTCCCGGGTGCAGGGCAGGATGAAATCG
>JAOUPZ010000084.1 GCA_029879595.1 Deltaproteobacteria bacterium
CCTGGAGTGGGCGCAGGTATACGACAATTTCTACGGCACCAGCCGTGAACATGTGGAACAGATCCTGGCCCAGGGAAAGCACGCCATCCTGGACGTGGACACTCAAGGGGCGCTGGCCATACAGCAAGGCTACCAGGGTGCGGTATTGGTGTTCATCGCCCCGCCCTCCCTGGAAGACCTGGAGTCACGCCTGCGCGGTCGTGGCACCGAGGATGAGGCCAGCCTGCACAAACGCCTTTCCAAGGCGGAGCATGAAATCAGCTTCAGCGGACGATATGATTTCAAAATCATCAATGACGATCTGGACAAGGCCGTGGAGGCCTTCTTTTCAATCTTAACCCAGGTAGGGGAGCAGAACGTGGAATTTACTAAACTCGATATAAATCCGACCGAAACCCTGGCAGTAACCACCGAAAAAGCCGTGCAGTACGCATTGGAAAAAATGGGGCAGGAGGAACTGGTACGTTCACTGAAAAAGGAAGTAAAGACGGCCCTGGTGCTGGAAATCGAAGAACTGATCCGGGACCGGCTGGCCAAGGCCATCAACAACGATCTTTCCGACATAGTCGCCGAAACCTACCGGGTATATAAAACCCTCTGAGATCCCCCGATAAGGGACTTTTCCAGATTGCGAATTCCGGGAGTCCGCCTCCCGGAACATCGCCCCCCTTCTGCAAGCCATCACGCTGAAACGCCCTATCCGGCCCCGGAAAACCAAAACCTGCCGGGCCGGGGTGAAATTCCTTCCGCTATCCAGTACAATGTATTTCGATACCGAAATATACACTCTGAAACCGGAAGATCATGGAACCTGGGATCGACAATCTTGTTGAGCGGATAAACGGATACCTCCCCCACGGAACACCGCTGGACAGGCTGGAGGAAGCCTACCGATATTCGGCGGAACTGCGGAAAAAGCAGCAGTCCACCAGTCATGCGCCCCTTGAACACGCCCTGAATGTCAGCCGGCTGCTCGCCGATATGCGGCTGGACCTGGACTGCGTCATTGCCGGGCTGTTTCACGATGTGCTGGAGGACTCCCTGACCAGCGCCGCGGAACTGCGCAACAGGGTCGGCGAAAAGGTCTCCAACCTGGTGGAAGAGGTATCCAAGCTGAGCCGGGCCTCCTTCCACGGCACCGAGACCAGCCGGGCGGAACATATGCGCCAGATGATCCTGGCCAGCACACGTGACTTGCGGGTGATCCTGATCCTGCTGGCCAACAGGCTGCAATATCTCCGCGAGGCGCACATGCTGACCGAGGAGACCGCCCATTTCATGGCCCGGGAGACCCACGCCATCTACGCGCCCATCGCCCACAGGCTGGGGATACATTTCATCAAGGCCGAGCTGGAGGACCGGGCCTTCATGCTGTTGGAACCGGAGGAGTACGCCAACCTGCGGACCCGGGTGGAAAACAATATCAGCGAGCGCAGCGCCCGCATCGAGGAGATAAACCAGGCCGTGAAGGAACTGCTGGCCCGGGAGGACATCACCGCCGAAGTGGTGGGCAGGACCAAGCACATCTACTCCATTTACAACAAGATGAAGAGGGCCCGGCTGGACCTGGACAAGATTTACGATGTGCTGGCCACCCGGATCATCGTGGACAGCCAGGAGGAATGCTACCGGGTGCTGGGCCTGGTCCACTCCACCTACACCCCCCTGCCCGGCCGGTTCAAGGACTATATCGCCCTGCCCAAGGCCAATGGCTACCAGTCGCTGCACACCCTGGTCTTCAGCCCCTCGGGCAACCTGTTCGAGATACAGATCCGCACCCGGAAAATGCACGATATGGCGGAGATGGGTATTGCCGCACATTTTATCTACAAGGGCGAGGGCAGCTCGGACAAGGTGGAACAGGCCTCGGTCAACTGGTTCCGGATGCTGCTGGAAAACCTGGAACAGGGCCTGGACTCGCGGGAGTCGCTGGAACTGCTGACCATGGACCTGACCCCGGAAAACCTGTTCGTGTTCACCCCCAAGGGCGAGGTCATCAAGCTGCCCCAGGGCGCCACCCCCATTGACTTTGCCTATGCCGTTCACACCGAGGTGGGCAACAAGTGCGTGGGGGCCAAGTGTGACGGCCGGATGATCTCCATCCGCACGCCCCTCAAGGATGGCAGCGTGGTGGAAATCGTCACCCAGGCCAATCAGGAACCCAAGGAAGACTGGCTGAAATACGCAAAAAGCTCCAAGGCCCAGGGCAGGATCAGGAGTTTTCTGCGCCGCAAGGAGCGCTCAGAGGCCATCGGGGTGGGCAGGGACATGCTGGCCCGCGAGGCCCGCCGCGCCGGCATGAAAATGGAGGAACTGCTGCAGACCGAGCCTTTTCTGGAATGGATGAAGCGGCACAACATCAGCACGCACGAGGAACTGTTCGCGGCCGAGGGATTCGGCAGGATTCATCTGGGAGATGTGCTGGAAAGACTGTTCCACCACGGGAGCAATGGAGAAACAGCCGCGCAGCCCCAGACGGCACCTTCTCCGCCGCCAAAAAAGACCAAGCCCAAGAGCCTGGTTATCATAGACGGACTGGATAATATGATGATCAGGTTCGCCAAGTGCTGCTCGCCGGTGCACGGCGATCCGCTGGCGGGAATAATCACCCGGGGCCACGGGGTATCCATACACCACCGGGACTGCAAGAATCTTAGTCAGCAGATATTCAGCAAGGAGCGGCTGATCGAGGCGGAATGGCAGGATGAACACCGTAAAAACCGACCGGTCACCCTGGCCATTAGCTCCAGCAATTCCATGAAGGAACTGCTGAGCCTGATAACCATGCTGGAAGACGACGAGGGAATGAAAATCTCCTCAGGGAGAATATCTTCGCGCCAGGGTATGTACACCCAGCACCTGACCCTGATGGCCAAGGATTCCCGTCAGCTGGAAAAAGTTCTTCAGCGGCTCAACGCCATGGAGGGCATCCGGGCGGAGCGCGTGCTGGAGTCGGCGTAGCGGGCGGCCATAAGGGCCTCGGCCTTCAGGATTTCCTGGTGGGCCTCACGCATTACCTCAACCACCACCAGTTCCTCAATGGTCCGGGCCTTGCGGGAAAGAATATCCAGCGCCTTGGTCATGGACATTCCGCCGTTGGTGAGTTTTTGAAGATGATTTCCGATGCTTTTTACAGTTTTGTTAACCATGATGTTCTCCCTGTTTGCTTCTTCCGTCCATAGATTGAAGCTTCGCCTGTTCCCTGGCGAGTGCGCCCTTATGACGCACACATGTAAATGCAGATTTCGGGCCATTTGAAAAAAACTTTATATAACGCTTATATATCAGCATATTACGAACACATATCCGGATTAACATTCATGCTCCGCCAGCTGTTAATGATCGGCATTCTGCTGCTGCTTTCCTCCCCGGGCGCGCCCCAGGCCCGGGAGGTGGTGCTGGACTATGCCGTGGTAAGAACGCCCCTGCGGATGCAGAGCATCGAGCTGCCGGGAGAAAAGCTGTCCGCTGCCCGGGTGGTACAGTCGGTGGCCCTTCCCGGTGCCGTGATCTTCCGGGGGGAGCGGGAGGTGTGGGTGCGGCGGGAAGACGGGGAGCTGAAACCGCTCCGCAGCCTGGTGGACCTTCCCCAGGCCTTCAACTACTACACGGCTCTGTGCCCCCTGGGCAAAAAGGTGGCCGTGAATGTGGCCAACTACACTCCGGAGCAGGAGCGCAAGGACCGCGAGGCCCCGCGGGGGGCCTACCGGGAGGGACCGCGGGAGGCCGGACTGCTGGTGATATCCTTCCAGCCCCTGCTGGTGGAGTATATTCCCCGGTTCACGGTATCCCCCAAACCCCATTCCCGGGACATCCCCGGCCTGAAAAACCCGGAAGGAGGCTTCTACAAGCGTCCCGACCGGATCAAGCCCAACGTGCAGGACTGCGCCTGGGACGGCAAGCGGCTGATCACCAGTGGATACGGGCAGCTGCTAAGCCTTGACCTGAAGTCGCAGACGGCAACCCTGCTGGCCCTGGACATCGAATACCCCTACAACCGGGACGCGCTTTTTCTGGACGGCCCGGACATCTGGTACTCGGAGGACCACGGGGGGATCATATCCGGCTGCCTGGTGCGGCTGAGGAAGGACGCGCGGAAAAACTTCTGCCTGCTGAACCTCGACAACGCGGAGACCGTCCCCGATACCATTCTGCGCCACCAGGGACGGATGCTGACATCATCCCTGGCCGGGGTGGTGGAAATCGACGAGAAGCACGAGCGGTATATACATTATACCATCGGCGAGGAACCTCTCAGGATGCGGGTGTACAATATCAGCCTTCACGGGGGTGAACTGTGGGGCGAACGGGAGGACGGCTGGGTTCGGCTGGACCTGGACGGCGCCCGGGGCGAGTTGTACCGGATGGCCGGCGCGGGGCGCTCAAACAATGTCTTTTCCCTGCTGCCCCTTGAGGGAGGATGGTTCGTTTCCACTGACGAGGGGGTATTTCTGGTTCGCAGACCCCCGGCCGGCTCCGCCCCGAACGCCGCCCCGGAGGGCCGGGGGCCGTGATCCCGCCGGTCTGCCCGCTCAGGGGGTGAAGCGGTCCATGTCGATCACGAAGCGCTCATGGGTGCCGTCACCCACCAGCCTTTCCCCGCAGGTCACCTTCACCTCGAACAGCAGCCGGCGGCGGTCGCGCTCCTTCAGGTGCACCTCGCAGCGGATGGCATCACCGGTCCGCACGGCGCTCTTGTGCCAGATATGCAGCACGGTGCCCACGCTCTGCTCGTTCTCGTCCAGGTGGGGCGAGGCGCAGTCCACACAGGCATACTCGATTATATCCACCATGGCCGGCGTGGAAAAAACCCTCTTTCCGTTTTCCCCCATGTGCCGAACGGCCATCTCGGGTGTGGTGACAATATCTTTTACCAGGCTGATTCCCGGTTGCAGGCTGTCTTTCATGTGGTTCCCGTTGTGGTGTTTGTCCAGAAGAAGTCCCGGTGAACGCCACCGGCAGCATGAATATGCAGGATTTTCCCCGCTTTTTGCAAGACTGACGGTGGGGCGTTGGGAAAATAATCGGGCCTGCTCGGATTTTAAAGGCCGGAACGCCAGCAAGAAGAACTGTATAACCCCGGAGAAATACCGGATAACACCGGAAATAACCGGATTATCCCCGGACCGAAGAGTCCGGGTGCGGCATGAAAGACAGAACATGAATCAGCAAAACAGCCCAAGACGGCCCTTTCTCAGCATCTGGTTCCGGTGCTGCTCAGTCTACCAGCGGGTCTATCGCGACCTGTCCGGAAAAATTTACCAGGGCCGCTGCCCGCGCTGCCTGAAGCAGGTGACGTTCCGCGTCGGACCCGATGGCACCAGTTGCCGGACGTTCGAGGTAATCTGATCCGCCTGGGCCGGTGCCTTTTCAGGAACCGTTCAGCGAGGGAGAAACGTCGCAGAGCTTGCGGCCCAGCATTACCGTATACATCAGCTCCTCCCCGGATATGGACAGCCGGTGTACATAGCGCGCCTGCACCAGCAGTTTCATGGTGCCCTGCTGCTCCATGCGGCGAATCAGCCGGGAAAATCCCGATTCATGCCCTGTTTTCAGGAACTCGTCCTTGATATTAAAGGCGATCCAGCCCCCGTCGCGGATGTAGTTGAACGCGGCGCTGAACACCTCCGGCGGAATGTCCCCGAAGCCCAATGCGGCCACCAGGGTCATACAGTTGAAGTTCCTGTTGCACAGGGCTTCCTCCATCTCCGGGGAAAGTGCGGTCAGGTCGCCCGCATGATATTCCGAATACACTCCCGGCCGGTCGCGCAGGGCGCCCATGCGGGCTTCCTCCAGAATGTCCACCCCCACGATGCGCCGGACTCCCATATCACGCAGCACTTCACCCATGATGCCGTTGCCCGCGCCCACATCCAGCACCGTCAGCTCGGAAGCGTCACGATCCGCGCGTTCCAGCTCGTTTTCCAGCAGCTTGCCTATCAGCTGCGGCGACCTGCACTTCAGCACCTCGTAGAAGATATGTTCGTACAGGCCGGGGATTGAGTAGATTTCCTGATAATCGTGGAAGCGGATTCTTTTTTTCTCGTTCTCGAACTCCACCATGCAATATTCCCTGTCCTGGCAGATCGTGTCCGCTTCCAGGCTGGGAAAGGTCACGTTAAAGTCTGTTTTGCCGATTTCCGGTTTTTCTGCCTTTTTTTCAGTGTGATCCGTGGATTTCATTAAATAACCTATGAGAATTAAAACGTATTGGAATAACGCCGGATTATTACACCGGTTGTATGTTGAAAAAACGAAGTGCCGGAAAGCGCTGCTATCCGGAAGCTACTGATGTATTTTGCAATTATTCACAGCATAAACACATGCTTCCCTTTTATTGACGGCAAAAAGGGTGAGCATGTCCAAAATGAACCGCCCGCCAGATCTTGGGGGAATCACTGGCACGGAATTCCGCCGGTAATGCGGTTTTGCCGCGCGTGAGCTTCAGGAAGGGTCAACATTCCCAACGGCTGGCTGGCCGGAACATTCTGCAGGTTAGGGTAACCATAGCACGCCAGGGCTGATGGGACAAGGTCCGGCGGGACTTGCTGCGGATATGCGTGGCGGGCCTTCAGATGGCGGCGCGCTTAACCAGTTCGGTGAACCGCTCACCGCGCACCTTGTAGTTGGGGAACATGTCAAAGCTGGCGCAGGCCGGACTGAAAAGAAGCACGCCTTGCCCACCCGCGGCCCCCAGGGCATCCAGTGAGGCTGCAACGGCCTCCTCCAGGGTTTTCGCGCGGAATATCTGCGGCGCTTCCCTGCCGCTGGCCGCGGCCTCGCTGCGGATGGCCCGGGCGATTCTTTCGGCGGTGGCTCCAATCAGCACAATGCGCAGCAGGGCCGGATACTGGCACAGGGTCCGGGCCAGCGACCCGAATTCCGCCTCCTTTTCCGATCCTCCCAGAATCACAGCCAGGGGAGAGTCAAAGGATTCCAGGGCTCCGATGGCGGCGTCCGGGCGGGTGGCGTAGGAATCGTTATAGCATTCCACCCCTCCGATGCGGCCCACGAACTCCAGCCGGTGGGGCATGCCGGGAAAAGTCCGCAGAGCCTCCAGGGCTTTTTCCAGCCGGGGCGGCTTTTCCCCGGTACTTTCTCCCGGCGCATTCTCCAGCACCCTGTCTATCACCTCGACCGCCAGATAGGCCGCGGCAGCATTCTCCCGGTTGAACAGGCCGGGCATGGCCAGCCGTTCCATTCCCGGCAGGGCCTGCGGCACACCACCGGAGAACCGGGCCAGCCCCCCCGCAGCCTGATCCAGGCCGATGCCCTCCACCACGGGCAGAACACGGCTCACCGCCAGCAGACTACCCCCCGAGCCTGCCGGCATGGTGGCGAGCCGTTCCCCGGCCACCTCCCGGGAGCCTGGGCTGTCCGCCAGGTAGATCACGGTCTGCCCGGAGTCCGCCGGAGCCAGCAGCCGGCTCTTGGCCCGGCGGTATTCGGCGGTATCCCGGTGCCAGTCCAGATGCTCGCTGGTGGTACGCAGCACCACCGCCACCTCCGGCCGCCGTCCCTCCAGGTCCATGAGCTGAAAGCTGGACAACTCCAGCACCGCCACGCTCCGGGCGGTCATCCCGGCCAGGAAGGTCAGCGGGTTCACTCCGATATTGCCCCCCAGGCGGCAGGAGCGCCCCAGGGCCTCCAGAGCCCTGCCGGTCAGGGTTACGGTGGTGCCCTTGCCCAGGGTGCCCGTCACGCCCACGGTCAGTCCCGGATGGGCGGCCAGGAACAGCCGGGTCGCGCTGCTGATATCGGCCCCCGCCTCCCGGGCCGCCAGCAAGGCCGGATGATCGGGCCGCAGCCCCGGACTGCGCAGCACGGTGCCATACCCCCCCAGTTCCTCCTCCCGGCCCGGCCCGTGAACGCGCACCCCGGCGGGAACATCCTCCGGAGGTTCCGCCTCCAGCCTGCGGTCATACACTCCCAGGGCTTCGGGGGGCCAGCCCATCTCCAGCAGAAACCGCAGGGTCTCCCGGCCCTCCACCCCGAATCCGGCCAGGGCCAGGGGCGGGCGCAGGGATTCCAGCAGGCGCTTCACATGTTCTGGTGTATCCGTCCGGTGCATAATCATGGCGTGCGGGCCTCCCGGTGCATCCCGATTTCACCGGCGTGCCGGGCCAGCGGAGCCTCCAGCGCCGGGTGAACCAGCCCCCGCACCCGGGAATGGACACACAGGCGCTCCCGCAGGGCAAAGCCTCCGGCGGCGCAGACCCGCTCCAGTTCCTCCAGATGAGGCCAGGGAGCCTCCGGGTTTATGTGGTCGGGGGTCAGTGGCGAGATACCCCCCCAGTCGTTCAGGCCCGCTCCCAGCAGCCGGCTCCACAGGCCGGGGTCGCCCCCGTTCAGGTTGGGGGGGGCCTGGATGTTCATCTCTCCGCCCAGGATGAGGCGGGCCAGGGCCAGGGTGCGCAGCAGGTCCTCCACCGGGGCGTCGGGGTGCCGGGCCATGGAAATGCCGGGCTTGGCTCGGAAATTCTGCACGATGACCTCCTGTATATGACCGAATTCTTCCTGGAGTTCCCGGATCTCCAGCAGGGACTGCACCCGCTCGGCCGGGGTCTCCCCGATACCCACCAGGAGCCCCGTGGTGACGGGCACCCCTTCCTCGCCGGCAAGGCGCAGGAAATCCAGCCGGGCCCGGGGGCGCTTGTCCGGCGAGCCGGCATGGGGCCCGCCCGCTTCGCAGAGGCGCTCCGTGGACTGCTCCAGCATCAGCCCCAGGGAACCGCTGCAAGTGCGCAGGGTCCGGATATCCTCCCGGCTCAGCACGCCCGCGTTCACATGGGGTATCAGCCCCGTTTCCTCCAGCACCGCCCGGCACATCCGGGCCAGGTACCCGGCGGTGCTCTCATGTCCCAGCCGCCGCAGGTCCTCACGGGCCTCCGGGTAGCGCCGCTCGGGCTTGTCCCCCAGGCTGAACAGGGCCTCCCGGCAACCCAGGGCCCGGCCCTGCCGGGCCAGTTCCAGCACCCGCGCCGGTTCCAGGTAGCCGGCCTCCTCCCGGCCCGGTTCCCGCCGGAAGGTACAGTATCCGCAGACATTCCGGCAATAGCGGGTGAGGGGGATGAACACCTTGGCGGAATAGGTGGTCACCCGCCCATGACCCCGGTCCCGCAAGGCCGCCGCCCGCTCCAGCAGACGTTCCAGCTCCGGCCCCTCGGCTTCGGCCAGGGCCAGCGCTTCTTCTTTTTCCAGGCCGCGGGCGGCTGTGGTCTGTTCCCGGTTCATGATGGCCTTTCCGCCGGTGTTCTCGGTTTACGCACTATATATACACTGTATAGGCCCTGCATACGCACATAGGCCCTGCATACGCACATAGGCACTGCATACGCTTATATGCACCGCATAGCACGGCTTACCCCGCCCACACAGCGGATTGGAGCACAGTGTACTGTGTTTTGGGGCCGCTTGGTAAGTGCTGCCTCAGCCATCGCGGGGCATTGGAGCCGGACGCGGCGGATCAAGGGGGGAGGGCGGCGGAACCGGGAGGCAGCCAGGGCAGATATCCTCCGTGCTCCGCGATTTTCCCCCTTCCCGGGGGAGCACCAGGTAATGGACATTGCGCAGCAGGGGAACGTAGGGCATGCGCTCCCGCAGGGACAGCTCAAGGTTTTCCAGGGTGACCGGCGCGCCCGCACCGGGGGCGTACCCGGCCAGGGATTTCTCCCACAGGTCCTGGAGGGAGCCATCGTCCAGATCCACCACATCCAGCACCAGGGAGGAAACCGCCCCGGCGGCACGCTCGGCGAACATGGTCATACCCAGGGGATGAATTTCCAGCCCCAGATTAAGCGAACGGCGCCAGCGGTCCGCCAACAGCGACGCCAGCCTCTCCAGGTAGGGGTTTTCCGGCAGCAGCAGTTGCAGCGATTCCGGGGCGATTCCGGATTCCGGGGCGGGACCGGATTCCGGAACCGGTTCGCCGGACGGATTTTCCTCGCCCCCCCAGGCCCCCAGCCAGAGCTTGCGGGCCTCCAGGGCATCCGTTTCCAGCCCCGGAGCCGCCGGCGTCACATTGAGCAAAGGAGCCAGGAACATCTCCGTGGGAACGAACGCTCCCGGGCCCGGCAGATTCACGAGGGCCTGCCGGGGAGCGGCCAGTGACAGCGCCCGCCGGGACTGGGGATTCAGTTTCTCCGCCCGGTCCAGGCGCACCACTATCTGCTGCCCCCCCGGCATCTGCAGCCAGACGGCGTGGGCCGCATCGCTTCCCCGCCCCCGGCTTCTGGTGATCCTGGTCCAGGAGGGGGCCTCCCGGACATCGTGCTCCGCCGCCAGCACCCCATCCAGCTTCCCCCCCTGCAAATCCTCCCAGAGCGCATCCCAGGATACGTAGGCGTCGATCTGGAGCGGCTGGCGGCCCGGCGTGAACACCCGCAGCCGGTAGCCGGTGCGTCCCGAGCCCGTGATAACCTCCACACCCCGGGGCCAGTCCCGGCATTTATCAGCCTCGTCATCCCGCACGGGAAGCAGTTTGGAA